>NZ_JBHXTQ010000047.1:0-63460 GCF_042677305.1 Kitasatospora sp. NPDC127121
CTCCCGGACATGGTGTCCGGGAGGGCCCGTCGGCGTTGGTGCGGGGTCCGTCAGGCGCCGGCGGCGGCGAGGGCGGCCTCGGAGTCGAGGACGCCCGCCACGGCCTGGAGGACGGCGGCGATCTTCATCGAGGCCTGGACGACCTCGCGCTCGACACCGGCCTTGCGCAGCACGGCCTCGTGCGAGTCGAGGCACTGGCCGCAGCCGTTGATGGCCGAGACGGCGAAGCACCAGAGCTCGAAGTCGACCTTCTCGACGCCCGGGGTGCCGATGATGTTCATCCGCAGACCGGCCCGCATCGTGCTGTACTCCTTGTCGGAGAGCAGGTGCAGCGTCCGGTAGTAGACGTTGTTCATCCCCATGATCGCGGCCGCGCCCTTGGCGGCGGTGTACGCCTCCGGGGAGAGGTTGGCCTTGGCCTCGGGCTCCAGCTCACACAGCACGGCGGCGCTGCGGGTGGCCATCGCGCAGGACAGCACGGTGCCCCAGAGCTGCTGGGCGGGGAGGTCGGAGTTGCCGATGACCGAGCCCAGGTTGAGCTTGAGGTCCTTGGCGTAGTCCGGGAGGGCGGCCTTCAGGTCGTCGAGGGCCATGGGTCAGCCCGCCAGCAGGGCCTGGGCGTCGAGGGTGTCCTCGCCCTTGGTCCAGTTGCACGGGCACAGCTCGTCGGTCTGCAGGGCGTCCAGCACCCGCAGGACCTCCTTGGGGTTACGGCCGACGGAGCCGGCGGTCACCATGACGAACTGGATCTCGTTGTTCGGGTCGACGATGAACACCGCGCGCTGGGCGGTGCCGTCGGCGCCCTCGACGCCGCAGGCGCGCATCAGGTCGTGCTTGACGTCGGCCAGCATCGGGAAGGGCAGGTCGCGCAGGTCCTTGTGGTCCTTGCGCCAGGCGTGGTGCACGAACTCGGAGTCGCCGGAGACGCCGAGGATCTGGGCGTCGCGGTCCGCGAACTCGTCGTTCAGCTTGCCGAACGCGGCGATCTCGGTCGGGCAGACGAAGGTGAAGTCCATCGGCCAGAAGAAGACGATCTTCCACTTGCCCTCGTAGGACTTGTGGTTGATCTCGGCGAAGGCGTTCGCGGCGTCCAGGTCGACGCAGGCGTTGAGTTCGAACTCGGGGAACTTGTCACCGATCGTGAGCACGTTCGCTTCTCCTGAAGTGAGACTGAGGGGAGTTTTGTCCGGATTCCGGACACGTCCTACGGTTCCACATCGTGGACTGATCAGGGAAATAGCTACACTTGATGTGTCTGATCGGAGATGGCTATCAGTACCGAACCGCCCACGTCGCGGCCCCGCCCCCGCAGGGGTGCCGCCGCCAAACCCGAGGCCGCTGTGGCGAGCGCCACAGTCCGCAGCCCCCGGGCGCCGACCGTCGCCCAGCTCAAGGCCTTCCTCGCGGTCGCCGAGCACCGGCACTTCCGGGAGGCCGCCGCCGCCACCGGGACCAGCCAGCCGGCCCTGTCCGGGGCGGTCGCGGCACTGGAGGAGTCGCTGGGCGCGCAGCTGGTCGAGCGTACGACGCGCAGGGTGATTATCACCCCCCTGGGTGAGCGCGTGCGCGAGCACGCACGCCGGGTGCTCGCCTCGCTGCAAGCCCTCACCGAGGAGGTCGAGGCCGCCCGCCGCCCGTTCACCGGGCCGCTGCACCTCGGCGTCATCCCGACCGTCGCGCCCTACCTGCTGCCCACCGTGCTGCGGCTGGTCCGCGACCGCTTCCCGGAGCTGGAACTGCACGTCCACGAGGAGCGCACCCCCGCGCTGCTGGAGGGGCTGGCCGCCGGGCGGCTGGACGTCCTGCTGCTCGCGCTCCCGGCCGGCGGCACCTCGCCGACCCGCGACATCCCGCTGTTCGACGAGGACTTCGTCCTGGTCACCCCGCCCGACCACCCGCTCGCCGGGCGGATCGACGTCCCGCGCGACGTGCTGCTCGACCTGGACGTGCTGCTGCTGGAGGAGGGCCACTGCCTGCGCGACCAGGCCCTCGACATCTGCCGTGAGGTCGGCGCCGATCCCGGGGGCTCCACCACCCGCGCGGCCGGCCTGTCCACCCTGGTCCAGCTGGTCGCCGGCGGCCTCGGGGTGACGCTGCTGCCCGCCACCGCGCTGGACGTCGAGGCCGGCCGCACCGACCGGCTGGCCGCCGTCCGCTTCGCCGCCCCGACCCCCGGTCGCCGGATCGGGCTGGCCACCCGCCCGGGCTCGGCCCGCAGCGCCGAGTACGAGCGCTTCGCGGCCGCGCTGCGCGAGGTGCTGGCTGAACTCCCGGTCCGGATCGCCTCCTAGCGGCCTGCGGCCTTACGGGGTTACGGCTTCGCCGGGGCGCCGAGGCAGAGTCCGACCGTGGTGGCCACCAGCAGGTCCAGGGCCCGCAGGGTGCCGTGGTCGGGCTGCTCGCCGGGCGCGCGCAGGGCCAGGTAGCGGTCGGTGAGGCCGTCGAAGCCGGTGAGGAAGTGGACGGCGATCTCCTCGGCGGGCGTGGCCAGTTCGAGGCCGTGCGCCTCGGCGAGGGTGGTGAGCATCTCCGCCGCGGTGCGCTCGATCCCGTGCTGGAGCGCCCGCATGATCTCCTGGAGGTCCGGGTCGCGCATCGCCAGCGCCGCGAACTCGCTCAGCAGCAGGCAGCGCCCGTCCGTGCCGGTCGAGCTCTCCCAGAGCGCGTGGACCAGTGTGGCGACCTGCTCGCCGAAGGAGCCGTCGCCCGGGTAGGCGGCGCGGACGTGGCCGATGAACTCGGCGGTCAGCTGCTCGACGACGGCCCGGTAGAGGTCCTTCTTGGTGCCGAAGGTGTAGTGCACCGTCGCCTGCGCCACGCCCAGCTCGGCCGCGATCGCCCGGGTGCTGCCGGCGGCGACCCCCTCCCGGGTCATCAGGTCGAGGGCGGCCTGGACCAGTTGCGGTCGGCGTTCGGAGGCGGGGACATGAGCCATCCAGCCAGGGTATCGCCATGGTCGGACAACTGCGTCGAGAGATTCTGTCGCTCGATTCTGTCGACTAACTTTGTCGCCTGACAAGGTTGCGCGTACGGTGGACCGCGACCTGTTCAGGCACCTGCCTGTCCGACGATCTGACCGAGGGGTCACCCATGGCCGCGTACCTCTACCGACTGGGCCGCTACTGCTTCCGGAGACGGCGGGCGGTGCTGGCGGTCTGGATCGCCGTGCTGATCGCGATCGGCGGGGCCGCGGGTGCCTTCGCCGGCAAGACCAGCGACGAGTTCAAGGTGCCGGGCACCGAGGCGCAGACCACCCTGGACCGGATCAAGGACACCTTCCCGGAGCAGGGCCACGGCTCCGCCCAGGTCGTCTTCGCGGCCCCCGCGCCCGGCGGCGCCACTACGCCCGAGGCGGGCAGGGCGGTCAGCGAGACGGTCGCCCGGATCGCCGCCGTCCCCGGCGTGGCCGCGGTGCCCGACCCGTACGCCACCCACGCCGTCTCACCGGACGGCCGGGTCGCTATCGCCCTGGTCTCCTTCGACCACAAGCTCGCCGACGTCACCGACCAGCAGCGCGAGGCCGTCAAGGCCGCCGCCGAACCGGCCCGCGCGGCCGGGTTGGACGTCGCCTTCGGCGGCGACGCGTACAACCGGATGGCGCAGGTCGACGGCGGCGAGGCGATCGGTCTGGCCATCGCCGGGGTGGTCCTGGTGATCACCCTCGGCTCGTTGGTCGCCGCCGGGCTGCCGCTGCTGACCGCCCTGGTCGGGGTCGGCGTGGCGATGGCCGCGATCATGGCGCTGTCCGGCTCGTTCGAGATCATCACCACCGCGCCGGTGCTGGCCCTGATGGTCGGTCTCGCCGTCGGCATCGACTACGCGCTGTTCATCCTCTCCCGGCACCGCCGCCACCTGGACGAGGGCCTGGAGCCGGACGAGGCCGCCGCCCGCGCCACCGCCACCGCCGGCAGCGCCGTCGTCTTCGCCGGCCTCACCGTCGTCGTGGCGCTCGCCGGGCTCGCCGTCGCCGGCGTCCCCTTCCTGACCGTGATGGGCCTGGCCGCCTCCGGCGCCGTCGTGGTGGCCGTCCTGGTCGCGATCACGCTGCTGCCCGCGCTGCTCGGCTTCGCCGGCCGCGCCATCGACCGGCTGCCGGTCTGGAAGCGGGCGCTGCGCACCGGCGGCCGCACCACCCTGGGCGAGCGTTGGGGCCGCTTCGTGGTCCGCCGCCCGCTGGCCGTGCTGCTCGTCGGACTGGCCGGACTGGGCCTGCTCGCGGTGCCCGCCGCCAGCCTCCAGCTCGGCCTGCCGGGCGGCGGTTCGCAGGCCGCCGGCACCGATGCGCGCAAGGCCTACGACCTGGTCGGCGAGAGCTTCGGGCCGGGCTTCAACGCGCCGCTGGTGGTCGTCGTGGACGCCGGGGGCGCGCCGCAGCCGGAGCAGGCGGTGCAGGGGGTGGCGGCCAGGCTGCAGACCCTGCCGGGCGTGCGGACACTGCTGCCCCCGGCCGTCGACCAGGCCGGTCGCACCGCCCTGTTGACCGTCATCCCGCAGACCGGACCGGACGACGCCGGCACCAGGACACTGGTCAACGAGATCCGCGACCAGCGCGCGCCGCTCAAGACCTCGACCGGCGCGGACATCGCCGTCACCGGCACCACCGCCGCCAACATCGACGTCTCCACCAAGCTCGGCCAGGCACTGCCGCCGTTCCTCGCGGTGATCGTCGGCATCGCGGTGGTGCTGCTGGCGCTGGCGTTCCGCTCGGTGCTCGTCCCGCTCAAGGCGGTGGCCGGCTTCCTGCTCAGCATCACCGCCTCGCTCGGCGCGGTGGTCGCGGTCTACCAGTGGGGCTGGCTGGACGGCCTGATCGACGTGCCGAAGGTCGGGCCGGTGGTGAGCTTCGTGCCGATCCTGCTGATCGGCGTGCTGTTCGGGCTGGCGATGGACTACGAGCTGTTCCTGGTCTCCGGGATGAAGGAGCAGTACGTCCACGGGAAGGCGCCGCGGGACGCCGTGGTGGCCGGGGTGCGCGGCGGCGCCCGGGTGGTCACGGCGGCGGCGCTGATCATGGTGTCGGTGTTCGGCTCGTTCGTCTTCGGCCACGACCCGATCGTGCAGCCGATCGGCTTCGCCCTCGCGGTGGGCGTGCTGGTGGACGCCTTCGTGGTGCGGATGGCGCTGGTGCCGGCCGCGATGGCGCTGTTCGGCAAGGCCGCCTGGTGGTTCCCGAAGCGGCTGGAGAAGGTCGTGCCGCGGGTCGACATGGAGGGCGAGCAGCTGATCGCGCGGCTGGAGCCGGCGGAGCAGCCGGCGAAGGAGCCCGCCGGGGTCTGAACCGCTCCCGGGCGCCCGCAGCCACCCGTCGAGCCGCGGCAGCCGTGGCTCGACGAGCGGCCGGGCGGTTACGGCAGCCGCGACTCGACGGGCGGCTGGGGCAGTCGCTGCTCGAACCAGACGACCTTGCCGGTGCCCAGCCGGGTGGCGCCCCAGCGGTCCGCGCACCGGGCCACTATCTGCAGGCCGCGACCGCGTTCGTCCTCCGGCCCGGTACGGCGCGGCCGCGGCAGCAGCGGGCTGTCGTCGCCGACCTCGCAGCGCAGCCGGGTGGTGCGCACCAGGCTCAGGGTGACCGGGCGGGTCGCGTGCTGGACGGCGTTGGTCACCAGCTCGCTGATCATCAGCTCGGTCGCCTCGCTGAGCTCGCCGAGCCCCCAGCGGCGCAGCGTGTGGGCGGCCAGCCGGCGGGCCCGGCCGGGCGTCTCGTTGCGCGGCTGGAGGTACCAGTGCGCGACGTCCCCGGCCGGGATGCCGTCGAAGCACGCGCCCAGCAGGGCGATGTCGTCGCCGCGGTCGCCGGGCGGCAGGATCCGCAGCGCCTCCTGGCACAACTGCTCGGGGGACTGCCAGCGGGCGGCGGCGATCCGGGCGCGGAGCACCTCCAGGCCGTCGCTGATCGGGCGGCTGCGGGTCTCCACCAGGCCGTCGGTGAACAGGAGCAGGGCCGAGCCGGGCGGGGCGGGCAGCTCGACCGAGTTGAAGTCCACCCCGCCGACCCCGATCGGGGCCCCGGAGTCCAGTTCCACCAACTCGGCGGTGCCGTCCGGCCGGACCAGGACGGGCGGGACGTGCCCGGCGTTGGCCAGTACCACCCGGTTGGCGATCGGGTCGTACACCGCGTACACGCAGGTCGCCAGGTGCTGTTCGCGGCCGAGCCGTTGGGCCTGCTCGTCCAGGTGGTAGAGCACCTCGTGCGGGGGCAGGTCGAGGGCGGCCAGGGTCTGGGCGCTGGTGCGCAGTTGGCCCATGATGGCGGCCGAGGTGAGCGAGTGGCCCATCACGTCGCCGACGATCAGGGCGACCCGGTTGCCGGGCAGTGGCACGGCGTCGTACCAGTCGCCGCCGACCTGCGCGCCGCGCTCGCCCGGCAGGTAGCGCTGGGCGAGGCGCACGCCGTGCGGCTGCGGCAGGCGCAACGGCAGCATGCTGCGCTGGAGTTCGTTGGCTATCTCCCACTCGCGGGCGTACCGCAGGGCGGTGTCCACCGCCAGCCCCGCCTGGGTGGCGAGGTGCGCGGCGGTCGCGGTGTCGGCGGCGTCGAAGGCGGGCCGGCCGGTGCGTTCAGGAGGGCGGCGGATCAGCACCAGCAGGCCGAGCACGGCCTTGCGGCCGCGCAGCGGCAGGGCCAGCACCGACGTGCCCGCGGCCAGCCGGGCCAGCCCGCGGGTGCCGTACAGCTCACGCAGCAGTGCCTCGGTGCGTTCGGCGCCGGGCGAGCCGAGCACCGCGGACTCGGCGGGGCGGCGGCTCAGCAGGGCGTGCGCGAGCGCCCCGCCGCGGGTCACCGGGGTGGCGGGGCCGGTGTCGGCGGTGGAGCGGGAGCCGTACCGGGAGCGGTGCCGGTCGTCTGCTCCGCTGGGCCGGCCGCGCCGCCCGATCCGGGTGCCGGTGCTGTGGTGGATCCGCAGCTCGTCCGGGAAGCCGGGCTCGCGCTCGACGTTGGGCAGCGGATCGCGCAGGTGGACCACGGCGGCGTCGGCCAGCGTGGGGACGAGCACCCGGCCGATGTTGCGCAGCGTCGCGGACAGGTCGAGCGCGCTGTTGATCCGCCGGGTGGCCAGGTCGAGGTAGCCGAGCCGGCCGGCCACGTCCTCGCGCTCCGGGCGCGCGGTCGGTTGGTGTGCCGGTGCCGGCACCGGTGCTGAAGCTGGTGCCAGGGGCAGGCCGCGCTGGCCCGGGACGGCAGGCGGCTGTCCGCCCTCGGTCTTGAGCTGGTCGCGCACGGCTGCCTGTCCTGGATTCGGTGTGGTCTCTGTGGTGGTCTGCGGTGTCCTGCTGGCGGGCCCTGCTGCCGTCCGGTGGGTCAGCCGACGCGTCGACAGCACAGGAACAGCTGTTCCTCCGGCGGCAGCGTGGTGCTGGCCGGCGCGTACGGATGCCCCGAGCACTCCTCGACGGTGAAGCCCGCCGTGACGAGAACCCGCTCCAGATCCTCCCTCAGGTACCCACTGATCCGCAGCTCTCTGCCAAGGAACGGAAGCGGAACGTGATCCAGATCCGCCTCGACCATACCGAGCGCCAGCAGTCCGCCCGGCCGGAGGAGTTCGCGCAGCCGTGCGAGCACGGTCGGGATCTCGTCCTGCGGTAGCAGGATCAGCGAGAAGAACGCGGTGACGGCGGCGAACCCGTCCTTGCCCAGCGGTCCCAGTCCGGGGGCGTTCCAGACCTGCCCGGCGCGCTCGGTGGCCAGATCGAACAGGTCGATCCGATGGAACTCCGGCGGGTGTTCGCCCGGGAACCGGGCCTGCCGGGCCAGCGAGAGCATCACGTCCGAGAGGTCTATCCCGGTCACCCGCAGCCCGCCCGCGACCAGCTGCCGGACCGTCGGGTCCCCGGTGCCGCAGCCCACGTCCAGCACCCGCGCGCCGGGTTCGAGCTCGGCCAGCAGCTGCCGTCCGCAGGCCAGCTGCCCGTCCTTGGCCGGGAACGCCTCGCCGTACCCGGCGCCGATGGTGTCGAAGGCGACGGCTTGCAGGGCACGCGCCGCCCGGCGCCGCCGCACGTCGGGCCCGTCGTCTCCCGCGTCCTCGTCGACGGGGAACGAGTCGGATATCTGTCCGGTCGTCACGATTGAGAGGCACCCTTCCACCCGTGGCCTCCGGCCGGCTGCACGCGGCCGCACGGGAGCGGGATGCCGTCCGCCCCGGCGCCCGTCCTGCCTCGCCGGCCCACACGTTGCCGGCAGACACTCGTGTGTGTACTGGCATCTGAGAATATGCGTGATCTCTGCGCCATGGGGTCCCTTTCCAGCCAACTCGTCATGCTTGGGCCGGTGTGGACGGGGTTGCGGAAGCACGACGGTGCGGGCGGGGGTGGTGCGCGCGGGCTCCGCGCGCCGCATGGCGCGCCGTGGTGGAACGGCTGAGCTGCGGTTTCGCCGGGCCGAGGGCCGGCCGTCGGGCGTTTATCGAACGTCAATCGCCGGAGTGCAGAGTGGAGTCCAGCGCCGGGGAAGCGTTGAGGGCGCTCCCGCAGCCGGGGGGCTGCGGGGGCGCCGACGCGCACAACGGGGGTAGGGGCTCTGCCGGGGGGCGGAGACCTACGGCGCTGGGGAAGATGGGGGAGGCTCGGTGTGCTGTTGGGAAATGAGGTCCGCCACGGGGGAGGCCTCCGGCACACCGAGCCGCGTGAAGATCGCGTGCGCCTCGCGCAGGCAGGCGAGCGCGCGGGCGGGCTGCGCCAGCGCCAGTAGCGCCTCGCCGAGGGTGGCGTTCGCGAGGCCCTGGCAGTAGGCGGCGTCCAGTTCCTGGGCGATCACGAGCGACTCGCCGGCCGCCTCGGCCGCCTCGGCGTGCTGTCCGGCGGCGAGCAGGGCGGAGGCCAGGCGGGCGAGGGTGTAGCCCTCCCAGAGCGGATTCTGCTGGGCCTGGAACAGCTGGTGGGCCTCTCGCAGGTAGCCCACCGCCGCCCTCGGCTCGTCGGTGGAGGCGAGCACCACACCGGTCTGGTACAGGGTGTCGGCGAGGCAGGGGCCGTTGCTCGACGTCCGGGCCGTCGCCACCGCCTCGATGACCGAGCGGACAGCGGTCTCGGTGTCTCCCAGCTTGAGCTGTGCCCGCGCCATGTTGCCGAGCAGCCGGGCTTCGTTGATCGGAACGCGGACCACCCGGCTGATGCCCAGGGCCTGCTCGAAGAGCGGGATGGCCTCGGCGGGGCGGTTCGTCAGGCTGAGGATGATCCCCAGGTCGTTGCTCGCCGCCGACCGCAGGATCGTCATGTCGTCGGAGCGCTGAAGGCTCAGGCTCTTGCGGAGCGACTGTTCGGCGCCCTGGAAGTCATTGGTGATCGACTGCAGTGTGCCGAAGGCGAAGTGCACCCGGGCCAGGGCGGCAGCGTCTCCGTAGGCGGCGGCGTTGCGCTCGGCGGTCACCAGGAACCGGCGCATCCGGGAGCCGTGCGTGGGATCCGTGACCAGGCTGTTCAGGACGATCAGCAGGTCGACGGCCGGGCGCAGCACGAAGTCCGGTCCTCGCACGGCCGCCTCGACGGCGCTGAGCAGGAAGGTGATCTCCGTCCGCAGCCACTGCCGGGCGTCCTGGCTCGTCGGCAGGTCCAGGCCTGACGAGCCCAGGGGGTTGAGCGGTTCCGGGAGCTGGTCGTCGGGCTCGATCACCTGGGCCGCGTTGCGGACGGTCGGGATCAGCAGGTCGAGCAGGCGCAGCACCGCCCGCTCCTGCTCCGTGGTGTCGCCGATCCGCTCGTTCTGCCGCTGGGCGTAGAGCCGGAGCAGGTCGTGGTAGCGGTAGCGGCCGGGGGTGAAGCACTCCAGCATGTTCGCCTCGACCAGCGCTTCGGCGAGGTCCTCGGCGGTGTACTCGTTCGCGCCGAGCAGCGCCGCGGCGGCGGGCAGCGGGATGTCAGGGGAGTCGATCAGGGCGAGCAGCCGAAAGGCGCGGGCCTCGTCCGCCGAGAGCTGGCCGTAGCCGAGTCCGATGGTGGTCTCCACGGCGAGGTTGCCGAGTTGGAGTTCGTCCAGTCGCCGCCGCTGGTCGGCTAACCGTCTGGCCAGGTCGGAGACGCTCCAGCGCGGACGGCTGGCCAGCCGGGCGGCGGCGATGCGGACGGCGAGCGGCAGGAACCCGCAGGCGGTGACCACCTGCATGGCCGCCTCCGGTTCGGCGGCGACCCGCTGCTCGCCGACGATGGCCGAGAACAGCGCCAGCGCTTCGTTCGGGGTCAGCTCCTCGACGTCGAACAATTGCGCACCCGGGATGCCGGCCAGCCGGGAGCGGCTGGTGGCGAGCACGGCGCAGCCGGAGACGCCGGGGATCAGCGGCCGGATCTGCTCGGCGTCGCGCGCGTTGTCGAGCAGGATGAGCATCCGCCGGCTGGCGAGCAGCGACCGGTAGAGGGCGGCGCGCTGTTCGAGGGAGTCGGGGCTGTCGGTGACGCCGAGCGCGTGCAGGAAGTCGCCCAGGACGGCCACCGGGTCGGCCGGCGAGGTGCCGGCGCCGCGCAGGTCGACGTACAGCTGCCCGTCCGGGAACTCGCCGCGGACGCGGTGGGCGACGTGGACGGCGAGGGTGGTCTTCCCGACCCCGCCGATACCGGCCAGCGAAGTCACCACCACGGCCTGGCCGGTGGCGTTCATCAGGACCGTCGAGAGGTCGCTCACCAGGTCGGTGCGGCCGCTGAAGTCCGATACGTCGGCCGGGAGTTGGGCGGGCGCCGGGGGAGCGGCCGGACCGTCCTCGCGGCTCACCGGGGCCGGTACGGCCGGGAGGGCGAGCGTCGGGTCCGCCGCCAGGATGCGGGCGTGCATCGCGGACAGGCCGGCACCGGGTTCGACCCCGAGCTCCTCGATCAGCAGCTTGCGGGTGTCGGTGTAGACGCCGAGCGCCTCGGCCTGGCGCCCGCAGCGGTACAGCGCCAGCATCAGCAGCTCGCTCAGGCGCTCGCGCAGCGGGTGTTCGGCCGTCAGGCTGTTCAGCTCGCCGACGATCTCGGCGTGCAGGCCGATGTCGAGGGCGACGGCGCACAGCTCCTCGGCGGCGGCCACCTGTCGTTCGGCGAGCCGCAGCCGCTGGGTGTCGGCGTAGGGGCCGGGGATGCCGGTGAGCGGTCGGCCGCTGAACAGGTCCAGCGCCCGTGCCAGCAGCCGGTGCGCCTCGTGCTTGTCGCCCGCGGCCCGGGCGGCCGCGGCCTCGGCGGAGAGCCGTTCGAAGACCGTCAGGTCGAGGGCCTCGCCCGGGATGCGCAGCGCGTAGCCGTCGGCGACCGAGATCAGCAGCTCGGAGGGCCGGCGCACCTCCCGCCGGGGCTCGATGACGGAGCGCAGGCGGGAGACGTAGGTGCGCAGTGCCGCCACCGCCTGGGCCGGGTGGCGCTCGCCCCAGAGCGCGTCGACCAGGTCCTGTGTGGTGACCGGGCGTCCGGAATGCAGCAGAAGGGTGGTCAGAACTGCCTGTTGCTGGGGGGATCCGAGGGAAAGGGGCTTGCCGTCGAGCCAGGCCTGGACCGGACCGAGGACTTGGAAGCGCAGCGCAGAGGTCTGCGGCGTCTCCCGAAACTCCATGAAAGTCCCCCGATGGCCTGTGGTGTCGATTCCGTGAAAGGGCGCTCGGCGGTCCGCCGTGGTGCTTCAGCTTAGGCGGACGCCCGACTCTGCCGGACGGCAGCGCAAGCCGCACGGTGTTTATCGGACATTTAATCAACCCTACGATACTGTCCGCACGCCCGTGCCACGGAGGTCGGGCGAGACACATTTGATGACCGAAAGGCGGCCGCCCAATGGCCAACGACCAGAGCGAGACCCCGGTGGCGTCGGCGCCCGAGAACGCGGCGACGACGGATGCCCCGGCCGTCGCTGTGGAGGCGGGCAAGGCTGTCGAGGGCGCGGTGGCCGCGTCCTCGAACACGACCGAGTACACCGCGCCGTCCGACGCGCAGAAGGCGGCGATCGAGAACGACCTGTTCGGGGACGAGGCCGCGCACGTGGTGGAGCCCGTCGCGCCGGCCACGGGCGGGCCGGGCAAGCGGTACGAGCCGGAAGGCATGATCTCCGGCCACCCGTAAGCCGGTCCGGCCGTAGGCCCCGTGCCCCTCGTGTCCCGGTCCGGGCACGGGGGCGCTGTGGGTTTTGGGCGTTCCCCATTCGGCACCGGTGCCCGCCCGGTGGCCGAATCCAGCCCGTGGTGCACTCATGGTGACCGGCGATATCCGTAACGTGCCCGACGGTGGGTGCGGGGCGTTCCGGAATTCCGGATTCACTCGGGGGGATTGCGGGTGGGAATGCTGCTGTTTGCGTGCTTTTTGCCGCAATTAGCGCGGAAGATCGTATTCGGCTGAATCGCGGGGCCCGGGAACGGGCGAGACCCGTCCGGGTTCGGCGGTCCATTCGAGGCCGCCGCCCTCGGGGCGCAGGTAGTGCTCCCCGCCGATGGTGTCCATGTAGATGCCGGTGCGTCCGGTCCTCCGGTCGAGGACGAGTTCACCCACGTGCGGCCGGTAGGCCGCGGAGTCGCGCTGACGGGTGCTCACCGCACTGCTCCTCGCTGTTCTGGTGCGGGTGCGGCGCCGGGTGGGGGCCGCGCCCTGGTCGCTGTCCGTGTGTGTGGTGCTCGGCGACTACCCAGCATCTCTAGAGAAGCTAATATCTCTAGAGATGTCAACAGTCGTAGCCGCTTACCGTCCGCCGCGGTCGCGCCTACGATTTGTCCGAGGGAGAGGGAGCGGCGATGACCGGCAGCAGTGGCGACAAACAGCCCAAGTACCAACGGATCGCCGACACGCTGAAGGCGGCCATCGACGACGGCCGGTACCGCGCGGGTGACCGGCTGCCGGGCGAGAACGACCTCATGGACGAGTACGGTGTGGCCCGGATGACCGCCCGCCAGGCGCTCGGCGTGCTGCAGAGCGAGGGCATCGCCGAGGCGCGCCGGGGAGCCGGGGTCTTCGTCCGGGACTTCCGGCCGCTGCGCCGGCGCGGGATCCAGCGGCTGGCGCAGGGGCAGTGGGGCTCGGGCCGGTCGATATGGTCGGCGGACATCGACAACCGCCTGCTGGTGGTCGACCAGGTGTCCGTCACCGAACGGGGCGCGCCGGAGCACGTCGCCCGGGTGCTGGGAGTGGATCCGGGCGCGTCGATGTGCGTACGGCACCGCCGCTTCGTGCTGGACGGCAAGCCGGTGCTGCTGTCGACCTCCTACCTGCCGGCCGGCCTGGTCGCCGGCACGGCCATCACCCGCGAGGACACCGGCCCGGGCGGCACCTACGCCCGGCTGGCCGAGATCGGCGCGAAGCCCGTCCACTTCCGCGAGGAGGTCCGCTCCCGGATGCCCGGCGCGGAGGAGGCGGCCCGCCTGGAGCTGTCGGCGGGCACCCCGGTCATCCTGATCTGCCGCACCGCCTTCGCCGACGAGGGCCAGGTCGTCGAGCTCAACGAGATGATCCTCGACGCCGCCTCCTACGTCCTGGAGTACGACTTCGACGCGTGAGCACGCGCAACGCGGCCGCCCCGGTCGCGACGAACGCGGCCGGGGCGGTTGAGGAGGCGGGGGCGGCTGGGGAGGCCGGGGCGGTTACTCCTTGGAGCGGACCCGGAGGCTGGTGATCAGCGGGCCCTCGGTGGTCTCGCGGAAGAAGTCGTTGCCCTTGTCGTCGACCACGATGAAGGCCGGGAAGTCCTCGACCTCGATGCGCCAGACGGCCTCCATGCCGAGCTCGGCGTACTCCAGGACCTCGACCTTCTTGATGCAGTCCTGGGCGAGGCGGGCGGCCGGGCCGCCGATGGAGCCGAGGTAGAAGCCGCCGTGGGCGGCGCAGGCGTCGGTGACCTGCTTGCTGCGGTTGCCCTTGGCGAGCATGACCATGGAGCCGCCGGCGGCCTGGAACTGGTCGACGTAGGAGTCCATCCGGCCGGCGGTGGTGGGGCCGAAGGAGCCGGAGGCGTAGCCCTCGGGGGTCTTGGCCGGGCCGGCGTAGTAGACGGGGTGGTCCTGGAGGTACTTGGGCATGCCCTCGCCGGCGTCCAGGCGCTCCTTGATCTTGGCGTGGGCGATGTCGCGGGCGACGACCAGGGTGCCGGTGAGCGAGAGCCGGGTCTTGACCGGGTACTTGGACAGCTCGGCGCGGATCGCGGACATCGGCTGGTCGAGGTCGACGCGCACGACGTCGTCGTCCAGGTGCTCGTCGGTGGTGTCCGGCAGGTACTTGGCCGGGTCGGTCTCCAACTGCTCCAGGAAGACGCCCTCGGCGGTGATCTTGCCGAGCGCCTGGCGGTCGGCGGAGCAGGAGACGGCCATGGCGACCGGCAGCGAGGCGCCGTGGCGCGGCAGGCGGACGACCCGCACGTCGTGGCAGAAGTACTTGCCGCCGAACTGGGCGCCGATGCCGATCTTCTGGGTCAGCTCGGTGACCTTCGCCTCCAGCTCCAGGTCGCGGAAGCCGTGGCCGGTCTTGGCGTCGCCGGAGGTCGGCAGGTTGTCCAGGTAGTGCGCGGAGGCGTACTTGGCGGTCTTGAGCGCGAACTCGGCGCTGGTGCCGCCGATCACGATCGCCAGGTGGTACGGCGGGCAGGCGGCGGTGCCGAGGGAGCGGATCTTCTGCTCCAGGAACGAGAGCATGCTCGCCTCGTTCAGGATGGCCTTGGTCTCCTGGTACAGGTACGACTTGTTGGCGGAGCCGCCGCCCTTGGCCATGAAGAGGAACTTGTACGCGCCGCCGTCGGTGGCGTACAGCTCGATCTGGGCCGGCAGGTTGTTGCCGGTGTTCTTCTCGTCCCACATGGTCACCGGGGCCATCTGGGAGTAGCGCAGGTTGAGCTTGGTGTACGCGTCGAAGACGCCGCGCGCGATGGCCGACTCGTCGCCGCCCTCGGTGAGCACGTTCTGGCCGCGCTTGCCCATGACGATGGCGGTGCCGGTGTCCTGGCACATCGGCAGGATGCCGCCGGCCGAGATGTTGACGTTCTTCAGCAGGTCGAGCGCGACGAAGCGGTCGTTCGGGCTGGCCTCCGGGTCGTCCAGGATGCGGCGCAGCTGGGCGAGGTGGGCGGGGCGCAGGTAGTGCGAGATGTCGTGCATCGCCTCGGCGGTGAGCAGCCGCAGCGCCTCGGGCTCGACCTGGAGGAAGGTGCGACCGCCGGCCTCGAAGGTGGAGACACCCTCGGAGGTCAGCTTGCGGTACGGGGTCGGGTCAGCGCCCAGGGGGAGCAGGTCGCTGTACTCGAAGTCTGGCGTGGGAGCCATGGGGGCGGTCCTTAGGTTTCCAGTGGTCCGGCTGCGTCGGCGAAGCACCCTCAAGGGTAGGACCCGGCTCCGTGTCGCACGCGGACAGGGCAGCCTGCGTGACCGGGCTCACTCGGGCGCACGTGCGAGCGACTAGTCTTGGGCCGTGGACAACTCGCCGTCGCAGGACGATCCGGGGCAGCCGTCCGTGCCGGCGCCCGTACCGATGACCAAGCCCGAGACCCGGCCCGAGCCGCAGCCGCAACTCCGGCCGCTGCCGGAGCAGAAGACCCAGCCGGCGCACGCCCCGGTGGCGCAGGCGGAGATGCGGGTGTCGGACGCCGACCGCGAGCGGATCGCGGAGCTGCTGCGGGACGCCTACGCCGAGGGCCGGCTGGACGCGGACGAGCACGCGGACCGGATCGGGGCCGCGTACGCCGCCAAGACCTTCGGCGATCTGGTGCCGCTGACCAGGGACCTGCCGGGCCACCGGCCGCTGTCGTTCGAGAAGCCGCCGCTGGAGGCCCCGGCGCCGCGTGCGGTGACGCCGGCGCTGCCGCCCGCGCGCCAGGAGTCGCCGTCGATGGTGGCGATCTTCGGCGGCTCGTCCCGCAAGGGCCGCTGGCGGGTGGGGTCGCACCTGAAGGCGTTCGCGGCGTTCGGCGGGGTGGAGATCGACCTGACCGACGCCGTGTTCGAGTCGCCCGAGGTGGAGATCGAGGTGACGGCGCTGTTCGGCGGCGTCGAGATCCGGGTGCCGGAGAACGTGAGCCTGCACGGCGGTGGCGTCGGCATCTTCGGCGGATTCGACGTCAAGGAGCAGACGGCGGCGGACCCGTACGCGCCGGTGGTCCGGGTCAAGGGCGTCGCGGTGTTCGGCGGCTGCGAGGCCAAGCCGCGCCGGGGCAAGAAGCTCAAGGAGTGGGTGCGCAAGCAACTCGGCACCGAGTAGCCGGGGTTGGCGGGTCGAACGCCCGGCCGGGGATCAACTCCCGGCCGGGCGTTCTGCGTTGTCCCCGGTGCGCTCCGTAGTCGATTGCGTGCAGTGTGCATGAATCACGGGCGGGCGGGGTAGTTCCTTCCGCACATCGCTTCTTGTACGGCTGCGCACCGGAGGCGGCCCAGCGGCCGACTCGGGGTTGGACAGCGGGGGCTCGCAGCCGGGCAGGGGAGCGAGCTTCCCCGTGTCCGAGAGTCTCGTCAGGAGTACGGCCGTGCTGCATCCGATCGAGTCCCGCACCACCTCGCCCGTCGCCGCCGCGCAGTTGCTGGAGCGCAGTCCGCAGCCGCACCCCCCGGGCGGCCAGGGCTCCCGGACCGTCGCCCAGGGCGCGTCCTCGGGCGAGGACAGTCCCTGGCACACCGGCGCGGCCTGCCGGCGGGACGAGGTGGGGCTGTTCTTCGCACCCTCGAAGGAGCCGACGGCGGCCCGGTTGTCGCGCGAGGAGCAGGCGAAGCAGGTGTGCGCCCGGTGTCCGGTGCTGCTGGAGTGCCGCGAGCACGCGCTGGCGCAGCCGGAGCCGTACGGGGTCTGGGGCGGGCTGACGGCCGCCGAGCGGCGGGTGGTGCTGGCCCGGCGCCGCCGCCGGGAGTCGGAGCTGCGCGAGGCGACCAGGGTGGTCGCGGGGCAGCGGCGGATAGCGGGTTGACGGGGCTCCGGGTGTGCCCCGGGCCGGACGCGCCGCGGCCTCGGCGGAGGGGGATTCCGCCGAGGCCGCGGGTGCGGTCGCCCGGTGTCAGTTGGCGCGGTCGAAGTCGATCGCGCTGTAGGCCCGCAGCTTCGACAGCTTGTGGACGGAGTTGATCTCGCGGATCGTGCCGCTCTTGGAACGCATCACCAGCGAGCTGGTGGTGGCGGTCTCCTGGCGGTAGTGCACGCCGCGCAGCAGCTCGCCGTCGGTGATGCCGGTGGCGACGAAGAACACGTTCTCGCCGCTGACCAGGTCGTCGGTGGTGAGCACCCGGTCCAGGTCGTGGCCGGCGTCGAGGGCCTTCTGCCGCTCGGCGTCGTCCTTGGGCCACAGTCGGCCCTGGATGACGCCGCCCATGCACTTCATGGCGCAGGCCGCGATGATGCCCTCGGGGGTGCCGCCGATGCCCATCAGCAGGTCGACGCCGGTGCCCTCGCGGGCGGCCATGATGGCGCCGGCCACGTCGCCGTCGGAGATGAACTTGATCCGGGCGCCCGCCTCGCGGATCTCCCGGACCAGGCCGTCGTGGCGCGGGCGGTCGAGGACGACGACCGTGACGTCCTCGACGGCGCTGCCCTTGGCCTTGGCGACCCGGCGGATGTTGACGGCCGCGGGGGCGGTGATGTCGACGAACTCGGCGGCCTCGGGGCCGGCCACCAGCTTGTCCATGTAGAACACGGCACTGGGGTCGAACATGGTGCCGCGGTCGGCGACGGCCAGGACGGCGACGGCGTTGTTCATGCCCTTGGCGGTGAGCGTGGTGCCGTCGACCGGGTCGACCGCGACGTCGCACTCGGCGCCGGTGCCGTCGCCGACCCGCTCGCCGTTGTAGAGCATCGGGGCTTCGTCCTTCTCGCCCTCCCCGATGACGACTACGCCGTTCATCGAGACGGTCGAGACGAGGGTGCGCATCGCCTTGACGGCGGCGCCGTCCGCGCCGTTCTTGTCGCCACGGCCGACCCACCGGCCGGCGGCCATCGCGGCCGCCTCGGTGACCCGGACGAGTTCGAGCGCGAGGTTCCGGTCCGGAGCCTCGGGCGCGACCTCCAGGGCGCTGGGAAGGTGGTTCGGGTACTGCGTGGTCATCGTCGTTACCTCTCTGTACGCGACGGCCAGTAAGCGCCCGACTACTGCCTGGTCGAACGCCGTGGTGAGGGTCCTGCGATCGTATCTGCCTATGGGATGACTGTCTGTGGCGCGGGTCGCCACCCGGCGCCCGACCTGGTCGGTTCGTCCCGCTTCACCCGTACGCGGGCACCCCGGGTGGCCGTACCGCCGTAGGGATGAGTCACCATGTGGGGGTGGCTGGAGAGAGCAAACGCATGAGGGGCCGGGAGACCGTACGGGACATGGTCCTGTCGATGCTGGCGGTCGGCGCCGTGGTCTGGATCGGGTACCTGTTCCTTCCGCACGACGCGAACAGCGACCCGGTGCACGTGGTCGAGTACAAGGTGGCGGCGGCCTCCGCGAAGCGCGGCGCGCCGTACCCGCTGCTCTCCCCGGACGGGCTGTCCGACCAGTGGCGGGCCACCTCGGTCGGCTACCAGCCGGCCGCGATCAGCAAGGGCAAGGGCAACGCCTGGCACCTGGGCTTCGTCACGCCGTCCGGCCAGTACGCGGCGGTCGAGCAGAGCGACGTCCCGCGCGACGCGCTGCTGGCCGACAAGATCGCGGGCGGCAAGCCGGACGGCACCTCCGAGGTAGCCGGGCGCACCTGGGAGCGGGTGCAGGGCGAGAAGTCCCGCGCCCTGACCGTGCAGACCGGTGACGCGACCACCGTGCTCACCGGCACCGCCTCCTACGAGGAACTGGCCGAGCTGGCCCAGGCGCTCAAGTAGCCCGCCCCCCTGGGCCGCCCCGGGGGGAGCGGCTCCGTACGCCCCCGCGGACGCCCCGCGGACGCGCCCGTACGACCCCGTACGCCCCCGTGCGCATACGGAAAGGGCCCGCACCGGACGAACCGGTGCGGGCCCTCGCGCGTGCGGCGGATCAGACCGTGGTGACGACCTGGTCGTACGCCAGGCGCGGCGAGCGCGGGAACCACGCCTCGTCGCCCGGCTTGCCGATGTTGACCACGGCCAGCACCGAGTGCTCGCCGTCGCCGAAGAACTCCTTGTTGATGCCCTCGGCGTCGTAGCCGGTCATCGGGCCGGCGGCCAGGCCGGCGGCGCGCACGCCGATGATGAAGTAGGCGGCCTGCAGCGCGCCGTTCAGCGAGGCGGAGCGCTCACGGACGGTGCGCTCGGAGAAGAACACGTCCTTGGCCTGCGGGAAGTGCGGGAACTGGGTCGGCAGCTCCTCGTGGAACTCGTTGTCCGCGGCGAGGATGGCGACCAGCGGGGCGGTGCTGGTCTTGGCCTTGTTGCCGTCCGCCAGGTGCTGGACGAGGCGCTCGCGGCCCTCGGTCGAGCGGACCAGGACGACGCGCAGCGGCTGCTGGTTGAAGGCGGTCGGGCCGTACTTGACCAGCTCGTAGATGGCCTGGACCTGCTCCTCGGTCACCGGCTCGTCGGTGAAGGTGTTCGCGGTGCGGGCCTCGCGGAACAGCAGGTCCTGAGCGGCGGCGTCGAGTACCAGGGCGTCGGTGGTCATGCTTGTCTGCACCTCATGCGGGAGGGGGGTTCGTCGGATTGACCGGCCGTGGCCGGTCACACCATCTCAACATGGGTGAAGATTCAACGATTCCCCGGCCCGCTGTGAGCCGCGTCACTCCCCGCCCGCGGCCCCGTCCTCCTCGGCGGCCAGCGCCGCGTCCAGCCGGGCCCGGGCGCCGTCCAGCCAGCGCTGGCACACCTTCGCCAGCTGCTCGCCGCGCTCCCACAGCGCCAGCGACTCCTCCAGCGACGTCCCGCCGTTCTCCAGCTGCCGGACCACCTCCAGCAGCGCGTCCCGGGCGTGCTCGTAGCCCAGCGCGTCGTCCGGGGTTGGTGCCGCCGCGTCCTGCTGCTCCTGCTGCTCTGCCATGCGTGCCAGCGTAGGGGCTGGAGCCGACAGAGCCGGCGCGGCACCGACGGAACGGCCGCGGCGGGGCGAAAGCCGGAACGGCCTCGGCGGGGTGAAAGCAGCGAGGCGAAAGCAGCGGGTGAGGCGGCGGGGCGAAATCGGATGCGTCCGGCCGGCCGGCGGCGCTACCCTCCGCCGCATGATCACGGTCCGACCCGCCGCCCCGGCCGACGCCCCCGAGCTCGTCCGGCTGCGCGACCTGATGTTCGAATCGATGCCCAGCATGGCCGGCCTGACCGGGCCGGGGCCCTGGCAGGCCACCGCCGAGCGGATGCTGCGCGAGCGCCTCGCCGCCCCGGCCGGGGAACTGACCATGCCGTCCTTCGTGGTGGACGATCCGCGACGGCCCGGCCGGCTCGCCGCCTGCGCGGTCGGCACGCTGGAGCACCGGCTGCCCGCGCCGGGAAACCCGAACGGCCGGTTCGGCTTCGTCTTCAACATCTGCACCGACCCCGGCCACCGGCTGCGCGGCTACGCCCGGGCCTGCACCGAGGCGCTGCTGGACTGGTTCGACGACCAGCGGGTCGGCCGGATCGACCTGCACGCCAGCAGTGGCGGCGAGGCGCTCTACCGCAGCCTCGGCTTCGGCGAGCACTCCATCGCGCTCTCCCGGCAGCGTTCCTACGAGGCCTGACCGTCGTCCACCGCGGCGCAGGGCGTTCCTACGAGCCCTGACCGTCCGCCACCGCGGCGCAGGGCGTTCCTACGAGCCCTGACCGTCCGCCACCGCGACGTCGAAGGCCCCGCCCGCGACCCGGGCGTGCAGCCCCTCGCCGGCCGTGACCTGCGCCGGGTCGGTCACCACCGTGCCGTCCGTCCGCTGGAGCACCGCGTAGCCGCGCTCCAGGGTGGCCGCCGGGGACAGCGCGACCACCCGGGCGAGGGTGTGCCCGAGGTCGCTCTGCGCGTGGTCCAGCCGGTGCCGCAGGGTGCGCCGGGCCCGCTCCAGCAGCGCGGTGACCTCCTGGCCGCGCCCGTCCAGCATCCGGTGCGGGGCGGCCAGCGCGGGGCGGCTGCGCACGCCGTCCAGCCCGTGCTGCTCGCGCTCGACCCGGCCGAGGACGTGCCGCCGGGCACGGTCCCGCAGCAGGCGGACCTTGGCCAGCTCCTCGCCGACGTCCGGAACCACCCGTTTGGCGGCATCGGTCGGGGTGGAGGCGCGCAGGTCGGCGACGAAGTCCAGCAGCGGCTGGTCCGGCTCGTGGCCGATCGCGCTGACCACCGGCGTACGGGCGGCCGCGACCAGCCGCACCAGCCCCTCGTCCGAGAACGGCAGCAGGTCCTCGACGCTGCCGCCGCCGCGGGCCACGATGATCACGTCCACCTCGGGGTGCTCGTCCAGCTCCCGGACGGCCGCGCTCACCCGCTCCACCGCGCTGACCCCCTGCACCGGGACGTTGCGCACCTCGAAGCGGACGGCCGGCCAGCGCCGCCGGGCGTTCTCCAGCACGTCCCGCTCGGCCGCCGAGCCGCGCCCGGTGACCAGCCCGACGCACTGCGGCAGGAACGGCAGCGGGCGCTTGCGCTCGGCCGCGAACAGGCCCTCCCCGGCGAGCCGCCGCTTCAGCTGCTCCAGCCGGGCCAGCAGCTCGCCCAGCCCGACCGGCCGGATCTCCGAGGCCCGCAGCGACAGCTGCCCGCGCGCCGCGTACCACTCCGGCTTGGCGTGCACGACGACCCGCGCGCCCTCCTGCACCACGTCCGCGACCTGGTCGAACACCGAGCGGAAGCAGGTCACTGTGAGCGACACGTCCGCCTGCGGGTCGCGCAGGGTCAGGAACACCACGCCCGCCCCCGGCCGGCGGCTGAGCTGGGTGATCTGCCCCTCCACCCAGACCGCGCCGAGCCGGTCGATCCAGCCGCCGATCAGCGCGGAGACCTTGCCGACCGGGATCGGGGCTTCGGGGGAGCTGGTGTTGGCCATGCGTATGAGGTTAGGGCCTGTCCGGCGGATCTTGCCGGGCCCGCGACGCCGGGGCACGCACCTCGCCGCGTTGTCGTCGGTCGCCGATGCTCCGCATGGACTCCCTCCTCCGCCTTGCGATGTACGCACCCCAACGCCGCGGTCTGATCCGGCAACATCCGCCGGACAGGCCCTATCGGCGCCGGCCGCCCGGAGCGGGGGAGCCCTGGACGCCCAGCACCACCAGCCCGACCGCCAGCCAGATCAGCCCGACGAGCTGCGCGGTCGGCGAGGCCTCGTAGACCACCGCGGCGATCACCGCGATCCCCAGGGCTGGGACGAGCAGGTGCCGCACCCGGTCCCGGGAGCCGTGCCGCACCGTGTACCAGCCGATCACCGAGGCGTGCAGCAGCGCGAAGGCGGTCAGCGCGCCCACGTTGACCACCGAGGTCAGCTGGTCGAGCCCGTCGTCCCGGTTGGCCGCCCAGACCGCCGCGGCCATCGTGATCACCGCGGCCGCCAGCAGCGCCCGGCGCGGAACCGCGGTGGCCGGGTCGACCGTGCCGAGAACGCGCGGCAGCCGTCCCTCCCGGCCCATCGCGTAGACCAGCCGCCCGGCCGCCGCCTGCCCGGCCAGTGCCGCGAAGGCCGCGCCGATCGCCTTGCTGGCCGCCACCAGGACGTGCAGCCAGTGCCCGACCCCGCTCTCCACCGTGTCGTAGAAGGCCGAGCCCTGCGCCGCCGGGTCGGCCGCCAGCTGCTGCGGGCCCAGCGGCTCCAGCAGTGCCGCCAGGTAGGTCTGGGTGACGAACAGCACCCCGGCCAGTGCCAGGCACCAGAGCACGGCCCGGGCCACCGCCGCCGAGGCGCCGACCGCCTCCTCAACGAAGGTGGCGATCGCGTCGAAGCCCAGGTAGGAGAGCACCGCGACGGACACGGCCGAGATCACCGCGGTCAGCGAGAAGGCGCCGACGGCGGTGAACGGGGTGTCCCAGCCGCGCCGGGCGCCGCCCTGGACCAGGGCCACCACGGCCGCGGCGACGAACACCGCCAGCACCGCGATCTCCAGGGCGAGCACCGCGAAGCCGACCACGGCCGCCGTCCGTACGCCGATCAGGTTGAGCGCGGTGGTCAGCACCACCGCGAGCGCCGTCCAGACCCAGCGGGAGACCCCGGGCACCAGCGAGTTCAGCGCGATCCCGGAGAACAGGTAGGCGACCGCCGGGATCAGCAGGTAGTCGAGCATCGCCATCCAGCCGGCGATGAACCCGGGCCCCTCGCCCAGCCCGGCCCGCGCGTAGGCGAACACCGAGCCGGTCTGCGGCACCGCGCGCACCATCTGGGCGTACGAGAAGGCGGTGAAGCCCATCGCGACGGTCGCGGCCAGGTAGACGGTGGCGACGGCGCCGTGGCTCCTGGCGTCCAGGACGCCGAACACGCCGACCGGTGCCATCGGAGCGATGAACAGCAGGCCGTAGACCATCAGGTCGCGGACGCTCAGGCTGCGGCGCAGGCCGCCCGGTTCCGTTTGCCCGTTCGCAGAGCTCATAGACACCACATTTGAGCACCGACGACCGGGTCTGTCCGGAAAGCGCCTCCCGTCGGCGCGGCTCGGCGCCGCCCGTACGATGGAGCCATGTCCAACACCGCGCCGCGCCGTGTCCTGCTCGCCGCCCCCCGGGGCTACTGCGCGGGTGTCGACCGCGCCGTGATCGCCGTGGAGAAGGCCCTGGAGCAGTACGGGGCGCCCATCTACGTCCGCAAGCAGATCGTCCACAACAAGTACGTGGTGCAGACCCTGGAGAAGAAGGGCGCGATCTTCGTCGACGAGACGGAGGAGGTGCCTGAGGGCTCGATCGTGGTCTTCTCCGCGCACGGCGTCGCGCCGGCCGTCCACGACGAGGCGAAGGCCGGCCGGCTGGCCACCATCGACGCCACCTGCCCGCTGGTCACCAAGGTGCACAAGGAGGCCGTGCGCTTCGCCGACGAGGGCTTCGACATCCTGCTGGTGGGCCACGAGGGCCACGAGGAGGTCGTCGGGACGATGGGCGAGGCCCCGGACCGGATCCACCTGGTGGACGGCGCCGAGGACGTCGCCAACGTGCGGGTCCGGGACGAGTCCAGGGTCGTCTGGCTGTCCCAGACCACCCTGTCGGTGGACGAGACCATGGCCACCGTCGGCGAGCTGAAGAAGCGCTTCCCGGCGCTGGTCAGCCCGCCCAGCGACGACATCTGCTACGCCACCCAGAACCGCCAGGTCGCGGTCAAGCAGATGGCCCCCGAGACCGACCTGCTGATCGTGGTCGGCTCCAAGAACTCGTCCAACTCCGTCCGCCTGGTCGAGGTCGGCCTGGAGTACGGCGCCAAGGCCGCCCACCTGGTGGACTTCGCCGAGGAGGTCCAGGAGGCCTGGCTGGAGGGCGTCGGCACGGTCGGTCTGACCAGCGGCGCCTCCGTCCCGGAGATCCTGGTCGAGGGCGTGCTGGAGTGGCTGGCCGCGCGCGGCTACGACACGGTCGAGACGGTCAAGACTGCCGAGGAGCACCTGATCTTCTCGCTGCCCAAGGAACTGCGCCGCGACCTGCGCGCCGAGGCGGCGGGCAAGCTGTAGGGCCGAGCCTGGGACCGCTCCCGGACCGCTCTCAGGCCCTTCGCGCAGAGCCCGGCACCCCCCTCGGGGTTGCCGGGTTTTCTGCTGTGCGTCCGCCCGTGCCCTCTCGTAGTTTTGTGCACAGGCTGTGGACAAGCGGTCCGCGGCCCCGGCGGAGGGTGGACGTGATGACGGCGGTATTCGGCGTGGACATCGGCGGTTCGGGCATCAAGGGCGCCCCGGTCGACCTCGCCCGGGGCGTGCTGGCCCAGGAGCGGTACAAGGTGCTCACCCCGCAGCCGTCCGCCCCCGAGGCCGTGGTCGCCGCCGTCTGCGAGGTGGTCCGCCAGTTCGACCACCAGGGCCCGGTCGGGCTCACCTTCCCCGGCGTGGTGGTCGGCGGCCGGACCAGAACCGCCGCCAACGTGGACAAGGGCTGGATCGGCCTGGACGCCGCGGGCCTGTTCCGCGAGGCGCTCGACCTGCCCGCGACCGTGCTCAACGACGCCGACGCGGCCGGGCTCGCCGAGACCGTGCACGGCGCCGGGCGCGACCAGTCGGGCGTGGCGCTGGTGCTCACCTTCGGCACCGGCATCGGCAGCGCGCTCTTCGTCGACGGCGTGCTGGTGCCCAACACCGAACTGGGCCACCTGGAACTGCGCGGCAAGGACGCCGAGCGCCGGGCCTCCTCGGCCGCCAAGGAACGGCACGGGCTGACCTGGGAGCAGTGGGCCGGGCGGGTCGACGAGTACCTGGACCTGGTCGAGATGCTGTTCTCGCCGCAACTGGTCGTGATCGGCGGCGGGGTGAGCCGCAAGCACGAGAAGTTCCTGCCGCTGCTGCGGGAGCGGGAGGCGCGGGTGGTGCCGGCCGAGCTGCGCAACGACGCGGGCATCGTCGGCGCCGCCATGGCGGCGGCCCGGGCGGCGGGCTGAGGCCGCCCGCCCGAGGCGCCGCTCAGCGGGAGCGCTGGATCCGACGCTGGGCCACGAACCGGGCGAGCACGATCAGCGCGGCCAGCCCTGTGCCGGAGAACAGCCAGCCGGCCCGCAGCGCCAGCCCGGTCGCCAGCGCCACCACCTGGGCGGTGACGCCCGAGGAGGTGACCGGCCCGAGCAGCAGCAGCGCCAGCGCGAAGGCGATCGGCCCGCTGATCGGTGCGGCCAGCAGGTCGACGTAGCGCACCCGGACGGCCAGCTGGAAGCAGACGACCAGGTAGCCGAGGCCGAACAGCCAGCCGAGGCGGTCGAACAGCAGCCGGTCCAGGCCCGCGACGGCGAGCGTCGCCAGCACGGCGGCCACGCCCGTGCCGATGGCGGTCAGCCGGGTCGGCCGTCCGGTCCGGCGCCGCCCGTACAGCGGGGCCTCGGAGCGTCCGGGCAGCGGCAGCCGCAACCGCAGCCTGGGGGTGGCCGGGCGGGCGGCGGCGGGTGGCCCGGCTACCGGGCGTAGCCGGGCGGCGGGGGCGGCGGCGGGGGCTGCGGGGGCTCCGACGGTCTCGGGAGCCCGGCCGGGCCCGGGGACGGCGGCCCCGGCCGCGCCGTTCGGCGGTCGGCGTCTGGGCCCTGGCGGCTGGGTACGGATGCTCTGCTCCACCCGCCCAACGTACGGTCCGATCATCGCCACACTGTGTAATGGACCGTTCAGGTCTTGTCCCGTGTCTCCTGGCGGAGTGCTGATGTGATCGTCGTTCAGCGGCCTGACCTGTCCGGCCCAGCCACCCCGGCACCCCGCCGGAGTTCCTGAAGCCCCTCCCGGCGGCGACCGGGGCGTGAGGCGCTGCCCGTAGACTTGGGGGTCGGCCCGCACGGTGCCGACCCAACTCCTCCAAGCCCACGGGACTGCGCTTCATGTCGCTCACGATCGGAATCGTCGGCCTGCCGAACGTCGGCAAGTCGACCCTGTTCAACGCCCTGACCAAGAACGACGTGCTGGCGGCCAACTACCCGTTCGCCACCATCGAGCCGAACGTCGGCGTCGTCGGCGTCCCGGACGCGCGGCTGGCCAAGCTCGCCGAGATCTTCGGCTCCCAGCGGATCCTCCCGGCCACCGTCGACTTCGTCGACATCGCCGGCATCGTGCGCGGCGCCAGCGAGGGCGAGGGACTGGGCAACAAGTTCCTCGCCAACATCCGCGAGTCGGACGCGATCTGCCAGGTCGTGCGCGCCTTCACCGACCCGGACGTGGTGCACGTGGACGGCAAGGTGTCGCCCAAGGACGACATCGAGACCATCCACACCGAACTGATCCTGGCCGACCTCCAGACCGTCGAGAAGGTCCTGCCGCGGCTCCAGAAGGAGGCGCGCCTGAAGAAGGAGACCGCCCCCGTGCTGGCCGCCGCCGAGGCCGCGCAGGCGGTCCTGGAGACCGGCAAGACCCTCTTCGAGGCCGGCTTCGACACCACCCCGATCCGCGACCTCCACCTGCTGACCGCCAAGCCCTTCCTCTACGTCTTCAACGTGGACGAGGCCGAGCTGGCCGACGAGGACTTCAAGAACGTCCAGCGCGAGCTGGTCGCCCCGGCCGAGGCGATCTTCCTCAACGCCAAGATCGAGTCCGAGCTGATCGAGCTCGACGACGACGAGGCCCTGGAGCTGCTCCAGTCGATGGGCCAGGAGGAGCCCGGCCTCGCCACCCTCGCCCGGGTCGGCTTCGACACCCTCGGCCTGCAGACCTACCTCACCGCAGGCCCCAAGGAAACCCGCGCCTGGACCATCAAGAAGGGCGCCACCGCCCCCGAGGCCGCCGGAGTCATCCACACCGACTTCCAGAAGGGCTTCATCAAGGCCGAGGTGATCTCCTTCGCCGACCTGGTCGAGACCGGCTCCATCGCCGAGGCCCGCTCCAAGGGCAAGGCCCGCATCGAGGGCAAGGAATACATCATGCAGGACGGCGACGTGGTGGAGTTCCGCTTCAACGTGTAGCCAGGTGTGTGCTGCACCTGACCTGGTTGTCCAGGTGTGCGGGTCGGAAGGGGTCGGGTCCTGCGGGAGCCGACCCCTTCGTCATGCCCGTGTTGGATGTTCCGGTGCGGGATCCGAGCGGGGTGGCCGGGCGGCGGGTTCGGTCAGGGGTGGATGCTGATGGTCAGGGTGCCGTCCGGTGTGGTGGTCACGGTGATGTTGTCGAGGGTGGCGGCATGGGCGTCGGGGCGGTGGGCGGTGGCGCGGGGGCCGATGCCGATGACGCGGATGCCGGCGGCGCGGGCGGCCGTGATGCCGGCGTCGGAGTCCTCGAAGGCGAGGCAGTCGGCGGGGGCGAAGCCGAGGGCGGCGGCGCCCTTGAGGAAGCCCTCCGGGTCGGGCTTGCTGGCGCCGACGGACTCGGCGGTCACCAGGACGGGCGGCATCGGCAGGTCGGCGGCGCCCATCCGGATGCGGGCGAGCGGTTCGTCGGCGGAGGTGACCAGGGCGTGCGGCAGGCCGTTCAGGGCGGCGAGGAAGGCGGCGGCGCCGGGGATCGGGACGACGCCGTCGGTGTCGGCGCGCTCGGCGGCGAGCATCCGCCGGTTGTCGGCGAGGTTGAGTTCCACCGGGCGGTCGGGCAGCAGTTCGGCCATCGTCGCGTGGCCCTGGCGGCCGTGGGCGACGGCCAGTGCGGCGGCGGGGTCGAGGCCGTGCTGCTCGGCCCAGCGGTGCCAGCAGCGCTCGACCACGGCGTCGGAGTTGACCAGGGTGCCGTCCATGTCCAGGAGGAGGGCGCGAGCGGTCAGCTGGAGGGGTGCGGTGGGCATGGGGCTGCTCCTCGGGCAAGGAAGGACGAGCTCTTTGTTCCCCGATGATACAAAAGATCAGCCGAGCAGGTGGGCGTTGACCGCGCGGGCCGCCTCGGCGAGCTCCGGCAGTTCCACCACCTCGACCCCGGCTGCCGCCAGCAGGGCCGTGCCCTGGCAGTCGGTGACGAACAGGTCCGGTTCGCGCCAGGCCACCACCACCCGCGGCACGCCCGCCGCGATCAGCAGCCGGGCGCACGGTGCCGGCCGCGAGGCGCGCTGTCCGCACGGTTCGAGCGAGCTGTAGACGGTCGCCCCGCGCAGCCGCGGGTCGCCGGCCGGGAGCTTGCCGAGGGCCGCCTCCTCGGCGTGGTCGTGCGCGTCGCCCTCCCGGCTGTAACTCTCCGCCAGGACCTCGCCGTCGGCGCCGACGATCACCGCGCCGACCGAGAAGGCCGTCGCGGACGGCGGGCAGCGGCGGGAGAGTTCGACGGCCCGGCGCAGGTGGTCGAGGTCGGTGGTCGCGGGACGGGCTCCGGTCACGGGGCGGGCTCCTTCGGGGCGTACCTGAGCAGGACGACGTCGTCCACCGTACGTGCCTCCAGCAGGCGCATCCGCCGGGCCGGGCCACCCGGGAACGCGGCCGGGCGGACGAACCTCGGCGCCTCGGCCTGGCCGACCAGCAGCGGGGCGACCGCCAGCTGGAGCTCGTCCGCCAGGCCCTGGGCCAGGAACTGGGTGTGCACGCCGCCGCCGCCCTCGACCATCAGTCGGCGCACCCCGCGCGCGCCCAGGTCGTCCAGCACCGCGCCGAGGTCCACCGCGCCGCCGAGCGCGACCACCTCGGCCAGCCCGTCCAGGCGGGGCCGCAGCACGGTCGCGCCGGCGTCCGTGGTGTAGGCGAGTCGAGCGCCGCCGGTGTGCCAGAAGCGCAGGCCGGCGTCGAGCGCGCCGCTCGCGCTGAGCGTCACCTTCAGCGGGTACTCGGCGCGGCCGTCCGCGAGCCGGGCGGCCCGGCGTGCGGGGTCGTTGACCAGCAGGCGCGGATTGTCGGCGCGCAGCGTGTTGCCGCCGACCAGGACGGCGTCGGCGGCCGCGCGCTCGGCGTCGACCCGGTCGAAGTCGGCCCGGTTGGAGAGCAGCAGGCGGTCGGGGGAGGCGTCGTCGAGGTGGCCGTCGAGGGACATCGCGGCGCTCAGCAGGACGAAGGGGCGCTGGCCGGGCATGGGCGGGGGGACCGTTCTCTCGGGTGCGCCCCCACGGTACGGCCGCCGGGGGTGGTGCAGTCGCGGGGTGATCGACAGGTGAGACGAATCTTCTCGGCATCCGGAACGTCCGCTAGCGTCGGAGGCGTCGCGGAAACCGACCACGCCCCAGGGGGACACCATGACCGGACGGCAGCCCGCCACCGTCTACACCCACGGCTACCAGGAGGCGGTGCTGCGCTCGCACCGCTCCCGGACGGCCGCCGACTCGGCCGCCTACCTGCTGCCCGAACTGCGCCCCGGGCAGGCGCTGCTGGACATCGGCTGCGGGCCCGGCACGATCACCGCCGACCTGGCCGAGCTGGTCGGCCCGGGCGGTCGCGTGGTGGCCGTGGACACCTCCGGCGAGGTGCTGGAGCAGGCCGCCGCGTACGTGGCCGGCCGGGGCCTGTCCAATGTCGTGTTCGAGATCGCCGATGTCCACGAACTGCCACACCAGGAAGGTGAGTTCGATGTGGTGCACGCCCACCAGGTGTTGCAGCACGTGGCCGACCCGGTGGCCGCGTTGCGCGAGATGCGCCGGGTCGCGGCGCCGGGCGGTGTGGTCGCGGCCCGGGACGTCGACTACGCGTCGATGACCTGGTTCCCCGAGGCGCCCGCGCTGGACCGCTGGCTGGAACTGTACGAGCGGATCGCCCGCGCCAACGGCGGTGAGCCGGACGCCGGGCGGCGGCTGCTGTCCTGGGCGCGGGCGGCGGGCTTCACCGACATCGCCGCGACCGCCACCACCTGGACGTACGCGACGCCCGAGCAGCGCGCCTGGTGGGGCGGGATGTGGGCGGACCGGGTGACCGGCTCCGCCATCGGCCGGACGGCGGTGGAGCGGGGCTTCGCGGACCGGGCCGAACTGGCGCGGATCGCGGCCGGCTGGCAGGAGTGGAGTGCTGCCGGGGACGGCTGGTTCTCCATGCTGCACGGCGAGATCCTGGCGCGCGGCTGACCGGGGGCAGGGTCGAGATCGGGGCCGGGCCAGGGCGGCCCCGCAGATGGCGGCGAGGCGACGGGGTGGGGGAAACGGTCGCGCGGGCGTTCGGAAAGATCGGGTAAAGTCGCGCGTCCGCTCGTACCGGGGCCGTTCGGGCCCGTCCGGCCCGCTGCTGGAGGGGGCGAGCCGACGAGTCGAGCTGCCGAGTCGATGCCCGTACCGGCGGGCCGGGGGAGTCCACGTGTCCAAGCCTGCGTCCGAGCCGCCCGCGGCCGATCCCCGCATACCGGCCCACGAGGCCGCGACGGCGAAGCAGGCCGAGCGGACGGGGCAGTCGGAGCATGCGGAGCAGCAGGCGCAGCCCGAGCCGCCCGCGCCCGCCGCCCCGCCCGTGCCGACCGCCCCGCCCGCGCCCGCCAACCCGTGGGCCGCGCCCCTGCCGTCGCAGGCCCCGCCGCAGCCCCCGCCCCCGCCGCTGCCCGCCGGCGGCTGGGCATCGGTGCCGCCCGCCGCACAGTCCGGCCTCCAGCCCGGCTTCCCCTACCCCCGGCCCGCCCCCGTCACCAACGGTTTCGCGGTCGCCGCCCTGGTGACCGGCCTGGTCGTGGTGGCGCCGGTGGCCCTGGTGTTCGGCATCATCGCGCTGGTCCAGATCAACCGCCGCAAGGAGCGCGGCTTCGGCATGGCGGTGACCGGCCTGGTGCTCGGCGTGGTCGGCACGGTGCTGCTGTCGCTCGCCGTGGCCGGTTCGACCTTCGAGTTCCCCGGGGGCGGCAGGTTCGACCAGTCCACGAAGGCCCCGGCCGGGTCCGTCCCGTGGGCCGCGCTGAAGTCCGGGGACTGCTACAACACCCCCGAGAACGGCAGCCGGGCCGACCCCGAGGGCGGCGACGAGACGCTCTACTGGGTCCGCCGGGTGCCGTGCTCGGCCGCGCACCACGGCGAGGTGGCCGGCACCGCCCGGATCCCGGCGAGCGACGGCCCGTCCTACCCGGGCGAGGCGACGGTCCGCCTGCGGGCCGCCGACCTGTGCCGCACGGTGCTCGACGACTACGCCCTCGACCAGTGGGCGATCCCGGACGGCATGGACGACGTCTACCTCTACCCGACCCGGGGCAACTGGAGGTCCGGCGACCGCTACGTCACCTGCGCGTTCGAGGACCGCGACGGCGAGCACCTGGGGACGGTCCGCACCGACCGGGGCAGCCTGAACCCCGCCCAGCTGGCCTACCTGGAGGCCGTCCGGGGCTTCAACGACGCCTACGCGGAGCAGCCGAGCAAGGGCTTCGCGGACGCGTCGTCCGAGTACCGGACGTGGGCCCGGCGGATGTCCACCGCCTCCCACGCGGAGGCCGCGGCGCTGAACAAGGCGTCGGCGGCGTGGCCGGCCGAGGTCAAGCCGGCGGTCCGCAAGCTGGCCGCGGCCCAGGAGGCGGCCGCGACCGCCTGGGACGCGGCGGCCTCCGGCGACGACCTGGAGGGCGACGTCCGACGGGCCCGGGCGCTGGTGACCAAGTCGGTGCCGCTCAGCATCGAGATCCGGCGCGGGCTCGGCCTGTCCACCGGCGAGCAGGTGCCCGACCTCCAGGTCTGAGCCGCCGAGGGGTCTGAGCCGCCGACGGTTCTGAGCCGCCGGGGGCGGCCGGGTTACCCGCCGTTAACCGCGCCCGTACCTGCCGGTAGCGAGCCGTCCGTAGCGTCGTGGGGGCGGATCCCCGGCCCGACCCCCACGCAGGCCGGGGATACGCTCCCCGCCATGAGCGCCTTTCGGGTGATGCGGCAGGACGACAACGGCAACCGCTTCCTGGTCGCGGGCGGGCTCGACCGCCTCGCGGCGGGGCGGCTGGCGGCCGAGTTCGAGGCCCGCGGCCACAAGCAGCTGTACTGGGTCGAGGCCGAGCCCGAGCCCGAGCCCGAGGCTGCGGACGGCGCGGGGGCGGACACGCCCTAAGGTCGGGCCCATGGACAAGGCCAGCGAGAACCCCGTCGAGCCCCGGATCGTCGTCGGCGGCGCCCTCATCCACCGGGGCCGGGTGCTCGCCGCACGGCGCAGCGCGCCCGCGGCGGTGGCGGGGCGCTGGGAGTTCCCGGGCGGGAAGGCCGAACCCGGCGAGACCGAGGCGCAGGCGCTGGAGCGGGAGCTGCTGGAGGAACTGGGTGTCCGGGCGCGGGCGCTGGAGCGGCTGCCGGGCGCGTGGAGCGTCCGGCCGGGTCTGGAGCTGCGCTTCTGGGCGGCCGAGCTGCTGGCCGGCGACCCCCGTCCCCTGGAGGACCACGACGAGCTGCGCTGGCTCGGCCCGGCCGAGCTGGACAGCGTCGACTGGATCGAGCACGACCGCGACGTCCTGCCGCACGTCGCCCGGTTGCTCCATGCATAGGGCGGCCTGAGCCGGTGTGCGACGCGCGGGGTACGGGGTAGGTCAATCAGACAAGACGACCCGGCGACCGGGATAGCCTGGGTTCTGCTGGGTATGTCACTTTTCGGCACTATTCGTCACCATCGGTGAGCCGCCCCAGCCGGCGACGCCGATCCCGACCAGAGCCGGAGGCCCCGTCGGTGTCGAGTACCGGGAACGGCGGCGGAGGAGCACGGCGGACAGGCGCCGCGGGGAGCGCAGCCGCCCGCGCCCGGCTGCGCCGGGGTGCCCAGCCCGCCGCCCCGCAGCCGCCGGCCGGCCGCCGTCGGCGGGACGCCGCCGATGCCCCCGACGTCCCGCGGCCCGACCAGCCGGCGCCGGCCCTGGCTGTCCCCGTCTCCGACCCGGGCCCCCAGCCCGGCCTGCGCAGCCGGCCCGCCCGACCGTTCCCCGGCGGGCCGTCCGACGCCCCGTACGGCCCCGGCGTACCGGGCGAGGGCAGCCTGCTCGACATGCTGAAGGTCGCCATCGCGATCCTGGACACCGCGGGCCGGGTGGTGCTCTGGAGCCCGGCCGCTGAGGAACTGCTCGGCTGGCCGAACGAGCTGCTGGTCGGCCGCCGGATCGACGAGCTGATCCCCGACGAGGAGCAGGTCGGCCGGATCCGGGCCGCGATCCAGGACACCCTGCGCCACGGCCGTTGGGCCGGCAGCGCCGAACTGCGCGACCGGGACGGCGTGCCGATCGCGGTGGACGCCCGGATCTCCCTCCTGGTGGACGGCGACGGCACCCCGTTCCTCCAGGTCAACATGGCCGAGGCGGCCGCCGTCCGGGCCGTCGAGCACGACCTCGCCGTCCGTGACGCGCTGTTCGAGCAGTCCCCGCTGGGCATCGCGATCATGGACACCGAGCTGCGCTACACCGCCGTCAACCAGACCCTGGCCGAGATGAACGGCGTCGCCCTGGAGGACCACGTCGGCCGGACCACCGGCGAGACCCTGCCCGAGCGGGCCGCCGACGAGGTCACCGCGATCCAGCGCCAGGTGCTGGCCACCGGCGAGCCGGTCATCGACGTCACCCTGGCCTCCCCGGTCACCGCCCGCTCCGGCTACCGCTCGATCTCCTACAGCCGGATGACCGACCGCTCCGGCCGGGTGCTCGGCATCTCCGGCACCGTGATGGACGTGACCGAGCGCTACCGCGCCGTCGCCAAGGTCGAGCACGCCCGGCGCCGGCTCTCGCTGCTCAACGAGTTCGGCTCCCGGGTCGGCGACCTGCTCGACGCCGCCAGGATCGCCCAGGAGCTCGCCAGCTCCGTCGTCCCCCGGCTCACCGACCACTCCGCGGTGATCCTGCTGCAGGCCGTCGCGCACGGCGACGACCTGCCCCGGCACGGCCACGACCGCCGCACCTCGCTGCTCCAGCTCGGCACCGCCTCCGTCCAGGACGGCCCCGAGGTCGAGGTGATGCTCCGCCGCGGCGCCCGGATCACCTTCGCCGAGGACTCCGCCTGCGGCCGGGTGCTGCGCACCGGCGTCCCCGAACTGCTCTCCGGCGCGGACCAGCTCGACGACGTGACGTACCCCGGCGACCCGAAGACGCAGGCCGCCCACGACCTGGGCGTGCACTCCATGCTGGTCGTCCCGCTGCGCGCCCGCGGCATCGTGATCGGCCTGCTGCTGGTCAGCCGGGGCGGCTACCGGGAGGGCTTCGACCGGGACGACCTGGCCTTCACCGTCGAGCTGGCCGACCGGGCCGGCAGCTCGCTGGACAACGCCCGGCTGTACGCCCGCGAGCGCACCGCCGCGCTCACCCTCCAGCGCACCCTGCTCCCGCAGCAGGTCCCGCAGCCCACCGGCGTCGAGGTCGCCTACCGGTACGTGCCCGGCAGCAGCGGCGCCGAGGTCGGTGGCGACTGGTTCGACGTCATCCCGCTGCCCGGCGACCGCACCGCGCTGGTGGTCGGCGACGTGATGGGCCACGGACTGCGGGCCGCCGCCACCATGGGCCGGCTGCGCACCGCCGTCCGGGTGCTGGCCGCCCTCGACCTGCCGCCGGACGTCCTGCTGCGGCACGTCCACGAACTGGCCGACGACCTGGCCCAGGGCCCGGACGAGGCGCTGCTCGCCACCTGCGTCTACGCGGTGTTCGACCCGGGGACGGCCAGACTGACCGTCGCCAAGGCCGGGCACATCCCGCCCGTCCTGGTGGTGCCGGGCGAGGAGGGAGGGGAGCCGACCCGGACCGGCGGCCCACTGCGCGGCGGCGCGGGCCGGATCCTCGACCTCCCCTCCGGCGCCCCGCTCGGCGTCGGCGGCGTCCCGTTCGAATCCGTCGAACTGAAGATCCCCGAGGGCAGCCTGCTCGCCCTCTGCACCGACGGCCTGGTCGAGTCCCGGGACAAGGACCTCGACGTCGGTCTCGGCCGGCTGGTCACCGTGCTCCAGGAGCCGCACGCCTCCATCCAGGCCGCCTGCGAGGCCGTGCTCGGTACCATGGAGCAGGGCCGCGAGCCGGACGACGTCGCGCTGCTGCTGGCCCGGCTCGGCCACGGCCAGGCCGGCACCCCGACGGTCGGCTGGACCCTGCCCGCCGAGCCCACCGCCGTCTCCCGGGCCCGTCGGCTGGTCCGCTCCGCGCTTGCCGAGTGGAGTGTCGAGGAGCTCACCGACACCACGGAGCTGCTGGTCAGCGAGCTGGTCACGAACGCCGTCCGGTACGCCAGCGCCCCCATCGGCGTGCGGCTGACGCTCGGCGAGACGCTGCTGGTCGAGATCTCCGACCCGCTGCCCGACCCGCCCCGGGAGCGGCACGCGGCCGAGGCCGACGAGGGCGGCCGGGGCCTGGAACTGGTCCGCCGCCTGGCACTGCGCTGGGGTGCCCGGGCCGAGGGCATCGGCAAGGTGGTCTGGTTCGAGCAGACGCTGCCGGGTAATGAGCCCGACGAGTCATAGGGAGCGCAGCGGGTCGGGGGCGTGAGCCCGAGCGGGGGCGAGGAGGACGGAACCGCATATGCCAGCAGGTGGCCGGGGGGAGCGCGCAGCCCGGAAGGGGGCGCGGACGTGGCATTGTGGTTGCGCGGGCGGTAGGACAAAAACCTTCGCCCGATCTGATGTTGTGATGTTGAGGGCGTGTGAACGTACCCCTCGATGATGAATACTCGGTCTTCTCGACATCCGGACGGTCGCGGGTTGGAGGGGTCGGTCCGTTGAACAGCACCCCGGCGCGGAACGCGCCGAGCAGCAGCGGTCATGCTGTCGTGCCCGGGCAGGCCGGTTCACCGCACCTGCCCGTACCGGCGGACCCGCCCGGCGCCGGCCCCGTGGGCCTCGGTCACCACGCCGGGGCCGCGGACCACCCGTGGGGCGCGGGCGGCCCCGGGTCGATCTACGACTACATCCGGGTCGCCACCTTCACCATCGGCCCCGACGGCCGGATCAGCCAGTGGAGCGAGCGCGCCGCCGAGTTCTTCGGTGTCCCCGCCCCCGACGCCGTCGGCGCCGACCCGATCACCACCTTCGTCCCCCGCGAACTCTGGCAGCGCGGCCGCGCGCGGCTGGAACGCGCCCTGGCCGGCGAGGAGTGGGTCGGCACCGCCCCCTACCGGGACGCCGCCGGCGGCGAGGGCCTCGCCGAGCTCTACCTGATGCCCGACAGCGCCCTGCCCACCGCCGGCGCCACCTGCCTGGCCGTCGACCTCGGCCGACTGCGCCGGGTCGAGACCGACCTCGCTGCCTCCGAGGCCGTCTTCGGGCAGACGCCCACCGGCTTCATCCTCTTCGACGACCGGCTGCGCCTCCAGCGGGTCAACGACGCCTTCGCCTCCGGCATGGGCCTGGCCCCCACCGACCTCGAAGGCCTCACCCCGCACGACCTCTTCCCGCCGTCCGAGGCCGACCGCCTCACCGCCGCCCTGCGCAAGGTCCTCGCCACCGGCGAGCCCGTCTTCGACCTGCGCTTCCACGGCGCCGTCCCCACCCGCGAGGGCAACCGGCTCTGGGCCGTCTCGCTGTACCGCCTCAACGGCGCGGCCGGACAGCCGATCGGCCTCGCCGGGCAGGTCTCCGACGTCACCAGCCGGCACGTCGCCGAGCGCGAGGCCGACGGCGTCCGCCGCAACCTCGCCCTGCTCAACGAGGCCAGCGCGCACATCGGCTCCACCCTCGACCTGGAGACCACCGCCAAGGAACTGCTCGACGTCGTCGTCCCGCCGTTCTGCGACCTCGCCACCGTCGACCTGTACACCGCGCTGCTCTCCGGCGAGACCGTGCCCAGCGCCGGCCGGCTCGGCGACACCGTGCTCACCGACGGCAGCGGCGAACTGCGCCGGGTCGCCGTCTCCAGCGTCATCGGCGGCGCCTCCTCGGTGCTCGGCTCGGTCACCGGCCTGCCCATCGCCGAGGCCGGCGGCACCCTCTGTTACCCGCGACGCTCCCCGCACGCCCGGGCGCTGCGCACCGGCCGCAGCGTCGTCCCCGAGCCCGGGCCCGACCCGCTGCTGCGCTCCACCCTGATCGTCCCGCTGGTCGCCCGCGACCAGGTGCTCGGCCTCGTCCAGCTCTCCCGCGCGATCGGCAGCGAGCCCTTCGACGCCCGCGACGTCGCCATCGCCGAGGAACTCGTCGCCCGCGCCGCCGTCTGCATCGACAACGCCCGGCTCTACCGCCGCGAGCACGAGCGCGCCCTGATCCTCCAGCGCAGCCTGCTGCCCCCGGGCAACCCGGCCGCCAGCGGCCTGGAGATCGCCTGCCGCTACCTGCCCAGCAACAACAACACCGAGGTCGGCGGCGACTGGTTCGACGTCATCCCGCTGCCCGGCAACCGCACCGCCCTGGTCATCGGCGATGTGATGGGGCGCGGCCTGCGCGCCGCCGTCGCCATGGGCCAGCTGCGCACCGCCGTCCGCACCCTCGCCATGCTCGACCTGGAGCCCGGCGAGGTGCTCACCGCCCTCGACGAGATCGCCCGCGGCCTCGGCGGCGACACCGTGGCGGCCGGCCCGCCCACCCCGTACGGCCGGCTCACCTCCGCCGCCGACGAGGAGGCCCGCGAGGTCTACCTGGCCACCTGCGTCTACGCGGTCTACGACGCCGTCACCCGGCGCTGCTGGATCGCCAACGCCGGCCACCTGCCGCCCGTCCTGCTCAGCCCCGGCGAACCCGCCCGGATGCTCGACGTCCCGCCCGGCCTGCCGCTCGGCGTCGGCGGCGAGCCCTTCGAGGAGGTCGAGCTGACCCTCCCGGACGGCGCCATCCTCGGCCTCTACACCGACGGCCTGGTGGAGAGCCGCAAGCACCAGCTGGACGAGGGCCTGCGCGGCTTCCGCGCCGCGCTGTCGGCCAAGGGCAAGGGCCTCGAAGAACTCTGCGAGCACGTCCTCGGCGAGCTCAACCCGCACCACGGCGAGGACGACATCGCCCTGCTGATGGCCAAGGTGCACGCCTTCCCCGAGGACGCCGTCGGCAACTGGTTCCTGCCGCCCGAGCCCACCTCCGTCGCCAAGGCCCGCGAGCTGGCCTGCAGCTGGCTGCTGACCCGCGGCCTGGAGGAGCTCGTGGACACCACCGAGCTGCTGGTCAGCGAACTGGTCACCAACGCGCTCAAGCACGGCCGGGGCGAGATCCGGCTGCGGCTGCTGCGCGATCGCGGCCTGGTCTGCGAGGTCTGGGACGACGGCTACGCCCAGCCCCGGCAGCGGCGCGCCCAGGAGACCGACGAGGGCGGGCGCGGCCTGCAACTGGTCAGCCTGCTGGCCGAGCGCTGGGGCAGCCGGCGGACACCCAAGGGCAAGATCGTCTGGTTCGAGCTGGGGCTCTAGGGCGGCTGGAGGCCCCGGCGGTTCGGCCGTCCGGGTGCAGTCGGCGGGCGGTCCGCCGTGTCGGCCCGGGCCCGGGCACCCGGACGGCGTTCCATGGCCGCCATGCGCGTCCGCCAGCTCACCACCGCAGCCGTCGCGCTGCTGCTCGCCGCCGGCCTCGGCGGCTGCTCCGACGGCCCGGATCCGGCCCGTACCCCCGACCCCGCGCCGGCCTCGGCCGACCCCACCTCCGGCACCGGGGACGTCCGGACCGCCGACCGCACCGCCGTCCGGGGCGGCGGCAAGCTGCGCTGGGCCGTGGACGGCGTCCCGGCCACGCTCAACGTCTACCAGGGCGAGGCGACCGCCGACTCGGCGCTGCTCGCGCACGCCCTCTACCCCTCGCTGTTCCGGCCCGACGGGCACGGCCGGCTCGTCCCCGACCCGGACTACCTGGTCGGCGCCGAGTCCACCCCGCCCGGGAAGCAGCCGCAGGTCGTCACCTACCGGCTCAACCCGCGCGCGGTCTGGAGCGACGGCAGCCCGCTCACGGCGGCCGACCTGACCGCCCAGCGGGCCGCCCTCTCCGGCCTCGACCCGGCCTACCAGGGCGGCCGCCCGGCCGGGTACGACGCCATCGAGGCGATCGCCCAGGGCGCCGACCCGCACGAAGTCCGGGTGACCTTCCGGCGCCCGTACGCCGAATGGCGCTCGCTGTTCGGCCCGCTCTACCCGGCGGCCGAGACGGCCACCCCGGCCGCGTTCAACCGGGCGCTGACCGGCGGCGAGCACCTGAGTGCCGGGCCGTACACCGTCTCCGGGTACGACGCCGCGGGCGGGCAGGTCGTCCTCGCCCGCAACCCGCGGTGGTGGGGGGACCAGCCGAAGACCGACCGGATCGAGTTCATCGCCGCGCCGCCGGAGGGCCGGCTGGACGCGCTCGACCAGAACCGGCTGGACATCGCCCCGCTCACCGCGGCGGTGGACCAGGCGGTGCCCGCGCCCGCTCCGGCCGCCTCCGCCACGCCCACCGCCTCCGCCACGCCGACCGCCGCGCCGACCGACACCCCGGCCGCCTCCGGCACGCCGACCGCCGAGGCCGCGCCCCCGGGCGCCGCACCCGAGGCCGCGGCGCTGGCCCTGCGGCGGGCCGAGGGACTGCGCGGCGTCATCGTGCACCGGGCCGTCGGCGCCTCGCTCACCCAGCTCACCCTCAACTCCGCCCACGGCCCGCTCGCCGACCCGGCCCTGCGGCTCGCCCTGACCCGCGCCGTCGACCGGCGGCGGATCGCCGACGCCGCGCTCACCCCGCTCGGCCTGCCCGGCGCCCCGCTGGGCAGCCACCTGCTCGCCGGCGACCAGGACGGCTACCGCGACAACAGTGCGGCCGCCGGCCCGGCCGACGCCGCCCGGCTGTTCGACGAGGCGGGCTGGAAGCGGCCTGACACCGGCGGCACCCGCACCAAGGACGACAAGGAGCTCACCCTCACCCTGCTCGTCCCGGCCGGCTCCGCGACCGCCAAGCGGACCGCCGACGCGCTCACCGCCGACCTCGGCGAGTCCGGTGTCGAGGTGAAGGCCGTGACGGCGTCCGCCGACACCTTCGTCCAGGACCAGTTGGCTGCCGGGGAGTACGACCTCGCCCTGTTCTCCTGGCCCGCCGGCACCAGCCCGGCGAGCGAGCAGCGGCCCGTCTACGCCAAGCCCCGGCCCGACGCCGACGGCACCCTCGACCTCGGCAGCAACTACGCCCGCAGCGGAACCGAGGAGATCGACCGGCTCTTCGACCGCGCCACCGCCGAGCTCGACCCGGCCGCCCGGCTCGGCCTGCTCCAGGAGGCGGACGTGCGGATCTGGCAGCTCGGCCACTCGGTGCCGCTCTACCAGCGGCCCGAGCTGGTCGGCGTCCGGGCGGGCGTCGCGGGCGCCGGGGTCTGGGGGTACGGCTGGCCGCGCTTCCAGGACGTGGGGTGGAGCGGCTGAGCCCGTTCCCCGGGCCCGTCGGAGCCGGTCGGAGAGCGAACACCGGGTGACGAACGGGTGACCTGTCTGTGATCTTGATCCCGCCCGACCTGCCCGTTTCTGCTCACCTGGGCGCTTCCCCGTACGATAGGAGGAAGCCGAGGCATGTCCGTTGCCACGGCGGGTGGACCGGTAGTAGCAGGCGGAACGGGCGGCGGCGATCCAAAGGGATCGCTGGTCGGCGTCTCGCGGCCGGGCGCCGCAACCCACGATTCCAGGAGAATCAGCTAGGCATGCCCACGCGCAACGACATCCGCAACGTCGCTATCGTCGCCCACGTCGACCACGGCAAGACCACTCTGGTCGACGCCATGCTGAAGCAGGCCGGCGCCTTCGCCGCCCACCAGCACCTCGACGACCGGATGATGGACTCGAACGACCTGGAGCGCGAGAAGGGCATCACCATTCTCGCGAAGAACACCGCCGTCAAGTACCACCCGAAGGATGGTGGCGCGCCGATCACCATCAACATCATCGACACCCCGGGCCACGCCGACTTCGGTGGCGAGGTCGAGCGCGGTCTGTCGATGGTGGACGCCGTCGTCCTGCTGGTCGACGCCTCCGAGGGCCCGCTGCCGCAGACGCGCTTCGTGCTCCGCAAGGCGCTCACCGCCCGGCTGCCCGTCATCCTCTGCATCAACAAGACGGACCGCCCGGACTCCCGGATCGACGAGGTCATCAACGAGACCTACGACCTGTTCCTGGACCTGGACGCGGACGAGGACCAGATCGAGTTCCCGATCGTCTACGCCTGTGCCCGTGACGGCGTCGCCTCGCTGACCAAGCCGGAGAACGGCACCGTCCCGGCCGACAGCACCAGCCTGGAGCCGTTCTTCTCCACCCTGCTGGAGCACGTCCCGGCCCCGACGTACGAGGCCGACGCGCCGCTCCAGGCCCACGTCACCAACCTCGACGCCGACAACTTCCTCGGCCGCATCGCGCTGCTGCGCGTCGAGCAGGGCGAGCTGCGCAAGGGCCAGACCGTGGCCTGGATCAAGCGCGACGGCACCATCTCCAGCGTCCGCATCTCGGAGCTGCTGATGACCGAGGCGCTCACCCGCAAGCCGGCCGAGGTGGCGGGCCCGGGTGACATCTGCGCCGTCGCCGGCATCTCCGAGATCATGATCGGCGAGACCCTCGCCGACCCGGAGAACCCGATCGCGCTGCCGCTGATCACGGTGGACGAGCCGGCCATCTCGATGACCATCGGCACCAACACCTCGCCGCTGGTCGGCCGTGGCGGCAGCGGCAAGGGCGCGGACGCGAAGTCCAGCGGCAAGGTGGACCGCAAGGTCACCGCCCGCCAGGTGAAGGACCGCCTGGACCGCGAGCTGATCGGTAACGTCTCGCTGCGCGTCCTGGAGACCGAGCGCCCGGACGCCTGGGAGGTGCAGGGCCGCGGTGAGCTGGCGCTGGCCATCCTGATCGAGACCATGCGCCGTGAGGGCTTCGAGCTGACCGTCGGCAAGCCGCAGGTCGTCACCAAGCAGGTCAACGGCAAGACCCACGAGCCGGTCGAGCGCCTCACGGTGGACGTGCCGGAGGAGCACATGGGCGCGGTCACGCAGCTCATGGGCGTCCGCAAGGGCCGGATGGACAACATGTCCAACCACGGCTCGGGCTGGGTCCGGATGGAGTTCGTCGTCCCGTCCCGCGGTCTGATCGGTTTCCGGACCGAGTTCCTCACCAGCACCCGCGGCACCGGCATCGCGCACTCGATCCACGAGGGCCACGAGCCGTGGTTCGGCACCCTGACGACCCGTAACAACGGTTCGCTGGTCGCCGACCGGTCCGGTGTGGTCACCGCCTTCGCGATGACCAACCTCCAGGAGCGCGGCGTGCTCTTCTGCGAGCCGGGCACCGAGGTGTACGAGGGCATGATCGTCGGCGAGAACTCGCGCGCCGACGACATGGACGTCAACATCACCAAGGAGAAGAAGCTCACCAACATGCGTTCCTCGAACGCAGACGTGGCCGAGTCGATCGTCCCGCCGCGCAAGCTCTCGCTGGAGCAGTCGCTGGAGTTCTGCCGCGAGGACGAGTGCATCGAGGTGACCCCGGAGACGGTTCGCATCCGTAAGGTCGTCCTCGACGCGAAGGACCGCGGCCGCACCGCCTCGCGCGCCAAGAAGGCGTGATCCGGACGGCTTGACCGGCCTTTGGCCGGAATGCTTCGCCCCCCTTTCCCATGGAGAGGGGGGCGAACTTTTTCAACTACTCCAAGTTGTCGACGGGCGTATTAACGGAATAGCGCTCATCACTCCCAGGTGTCCGCTGAGCGAACGTGACAGTTCGTCATTCATGACGACTGTCCGTTTGGTGCCTGTCTGGCTATGTCTCTTATGTCCGGTTTTCGAAACTTACCGACTGTTCATGTGACCTAATTGAGATCGTCACTGGTCACTTTCGTGTCCGTGCGTGACGGATAGTGGGTGCAGTCAGGCTCGGGTCAAGGGTGACGCGCAGGGGTGCGCGCCGAAACCACGAGCGCGGACGGCACAGCGGGCCAGGTAACACCCGTCCGCAGTGCCCTCCTCGTTGCAACGTCGAATTCAGGAGGCACACCGATGCGTGGTGGGAGCCAGGCCAAGTGGGTTGTCGCAGCTGTTGCGGTCGCCCTCGCCGCGACTGCTTGTAGCAGTGGCGGTTCCACCGGTGGGAGCAGCTCCGATGGCGCTGCGGTCAACGCCCAGGGCGTGTTCAGCTACCAGAGCGGCGAGCCGCAGCGTCCGCTGCAGCCGGCCAACGCCATGGAGAACCAGGGCGGCCGCATCGTCAAGCAGCTCTTCCAGGGCCTTGTCGACTACGACCCCGCCACCGGCGCCCTGCGTAACCAGGTGGCCGACAAGATCGAGACCACTGACTCCAAGAGCTACACCGTCACGCTGAAGTCCGGTTGGACTTTCCACGACGGCACCCCGGTGACGGCCAAGTCCTTCGTGGACTCCTGGAACTGGTCGGCGAACACCAAGAACAACCAGATCAACTCGGACTGGTTCTCCGACATCGTCGGCTACGACGCCGTTCACCCGGAGAAGGGTGACCCGACCGCCGACACCATGTCCGGTCTGAAGGTCGTCGACGACACGCACTTCACCATCGAGCTGACCAGCCCGGTCTCGTACTTCACGTACAAGCTCGGCTACTCGGCCTTCTACCCGCTGCCGACCGGGTTCTTCTCCGACCCGGCGGGCTACGGCCAGAAGCCGGTCGGCAACGGCCCGTACAAGTTCGTCTCGTGGGAGCACAACAAGGCCATCACCCTGGCCGCCTACGACAAGTACGCGGGCGTCAACAAGGCCAAGAACGGCGGCATCGTCTTCCGGAACTACACCTCCGGTGAGGCCGCGTACAAGGACCTGATGTCGGACACCCTCGACGTCCTGGACCAGGTCGACTCGACCGACCTGCCCAAGTACAAGGACGACCTGGGCAAGCGCGCGGTCGACCAGCCGCAGGGCGCCATCCAGAACATCTCCTTCGCGCTGTACAACGCCGAGTGGAACGCTCCGGAGAAGGCCAAGGTCCGCCAGGGCCTGTCGATGGCCATCGACCGTGACACCATCACCAAGACCGTGCTGAACGGCACGCGTCAGCCCGCCGACGCGTTCGTGGCGCCCGGCGTCATGGGCTTCAAGGCCGGCAGCTGCGGCGACGCCTGCAAGTACGACCCGGCGAAGGCCAAGCAGCTCATCGCCGAGGGCAACGGTGTCCCCGGTAACAAGATCACCATCCTGTACAACTCCGATGGCGGTCACAAGGAGTGGGTCGACGCGGTCTGCAACTCGATCCGCCAGGCCACCGGCGTCGAGTGCCTCGGTGACCCGAAGCCCGACTTCAAGACCTCGCGCGACCTGGTGACCAAGCGTCAGGTGTCGAGCATGATGCGTACCGGCTGGGTGCAGGACTACCCGCTGAACGCGAACTTCCTGCGCGACGTCTACGGCACCGGTGCCGCCGCGAACGACGCCGGCTACTCCAGCCCGGAGTTCGACAAGCTCTCCAAGGAGGCCGACGCGGCCACCTCGGTCGAGAAGACCGCGGAGCTCTACCAGCAGGCCGAGGCCGTCCTGGCCAAGGACATGCCGGCCATCCCGCTCTGGTACTACAAGACCAGCTCCGGCTGGTCCAACAACGTCCAGAACGTGAAGTTCGACTCCTTCGGCAACCCGGTCTACACCGACGTCGAGGTCAAGAAGAAGTAATCGGTCGGCACCGCCTGACCCGGTGACAACGGCCGGTGCCCGTCCATCCCCACAAGGGCGAGGACTGGCACCGGCCGTTGGCACGCCGACTTATCTCTGGCCGGGATGACGGGCCCGGCAGAGTCATACATGGAGGCACGATGGGGCGCTTTGTCGCGAGGCGACTGCTCCAGATGATCCCGGTCTTCTTCGGAACGACCTTGCTCATCTTTGTCATGGTGCACTTGCTGCCGGGTGACCCGGTGGCCGCGATGTGGGGCGACAAGGCGCCGGACCCGGCCCAGCTCGCCGCACTGACCCACCAGATGGGCTTCGACAAGCCGTGGTACGAGCAGTACGTCGATTACATGGGGAAACTGCTCACCGGTGACTTCGGAACCACCCTGGCCGGACGGCCGGTGCTCGATGTGATCACCGAGGCGCTGCCGGTCACGGTCCGGCTGGCGCTGCTGGCCTTCATCATCGAGATCGTGCTGGGCGTCTCTGTCGGCCTGTTCGCCGGTCTTCGCCGGGGCAAGGCGTTCGACAAGGGCACCCTGGTCATGACCCTGCTGCTGATCTCGATCCCGGTTCCGGTGCTCGGCTTCATCTTCCAGACGGTCTTCGCGGACGACCTGAAGTGGGTCACGCCGACCGTCCAGGACTCGAACGACATCACCCAGCTGATGCTGCCGGCCATCGTGCTCGGCTCGCTGTCGCTGGCGTACGTGGCGCGCCTCACCCGTACTTCCATAGCCGAGAACATCAAGGCCGACTACGTCCGCACCGCGGTGGCCAAGGGCCTGCCGCGGCGCAAGGTGATCGGCACCCACCTGCTCCGCAACTCGATGATCCCGGTGGTCACCTTCCTCGGCACCGACCTCGGCGCCCTGATGGGCGGCGCGATCGTCACCGAGGGCATCTTCAACGTCAAGGGTGTCGGTAACGCGCTCTTCCACGCGATCAACCTGAAGGAGGGCACGACCGTCTCCGGCTTCGTGGCCTTCCTGGTGCTCGTGTACCTGGCCGCCGGCCTGATCGTCGACCTGCTTTACGCGGTCCTGGACCCGAGGATCCGTTATGCCTGACCTGACCGAGAAGAAGACGGCCGAGGAGATCCCGGCCCAGCGCGCCGCCGACACCGCGGCGGCCAAGCCCGAGAAGGCCCGCAGCCTCGGCTCCGACGCCTGGCACGACCTGCGCCGCAAGCCGATCTTCGTGATCTCCGCGCTGCTGATCCTGCTGCTGATCGTCATCGCGATCGCCCCCGGGCTGTTCACTTCGGCGGACCCGCGCGCAGGCGACCTGCGCGCGCACTACCTGACGAAGCCGAACTACAGCCACTTCTTCCAGGCCGACTGGTTCGGCTACGACCTCCAGGGCCGCAGCATCTACGCCCGGGTGATCTACGGGGCCCGTGCCTCGGTCGTCGTCGGCATCTGCGTCACCGCGGGTGTGACCATCCTCGGCAGCATCACCGGCATGCTGGCCGGCTACTTCGGTGGCTGGGTCGACACGATCATCTCCCGGGTCACCGACATCTTCTTCGGCATCCCGCTGCTGCTCGGCGCCCTGGTGATCCTCAACGCCTTCACCTCGCGCACCATCTGGAGCGTGGTGTTCGCACTGGTCGCCCTGGGCTGGACCCAGATGACCCGTGTCATGCGCGGTTCGGTCATCACCATCAAGCAGGCCGACTTCGTGACGGCGGCCAAGGCGCTCGGCGCCGGCACCAGCCGGATCCTGTGGAAGCACATCCTGCCGAACGCGGTCGCCCCCGTGATCGTCGTCGCCACCATCGCGCTCGGCGGCTACATCGCCACCGAGGCGACGCTGAGCTTCCTCGGCATCGGTCTGCAGGACCCGACCATCTCCTGGGGCATCGACATCAACACCGCCCAGAAGGTGATCCGGACCGCTCCGTTCGCCCTGTTCTTCCCCGCCGGAATGCTGAGCCTCACGGTTCTGGCCTTCATCATGCTCGGCGACGCGGTGCGCGACGCCCTCGACCCGAAGCTCCGCTGAGAGAAGAGGTGACGACCCGATGACCACCGTGATCGAGAACAACAACCAGAAGAGCGGCCGACTCGAAGTTGGCACCCCGCTGCTGGAGGTCAAGAACCTCCACGTGGAGTTCCACACCCGGGACGGCATCGCGAAGGCCGTGAACGGCGTCAACTACTCCGTCGCGGCGGGCGAGACGCTCGCCGTGCTCGGAGAGTCCGGCTCCGGCAAGTCCGTGACCGCCCAGACCATCATGGGCATCCTGGACATGCCGCCCGGCAAGGTGACGCAGGGCGAGATCCTGTACCGCGGCCAGGACATGCTCAAGATGGGCAACGAGGAGCGGCGCAGGATCCGCGGCCAGAAGATCGCGATGATCTTCCAGGACGCGCTGTCCTCGCTCAACCCCGTGCTCAGCGTGGGCTACCAGCTCGGCGAGATGTTCCGGGTGCACCAGGGCGCTTCCAAGAAGGACGCCAAGGAGAAGGCCATCGAGCTGATGGACCGGGTGCGCATCCCGGCCGCCAGGCAGCGCGTCGGCGACTACCCGCACCAGTTCTCCGGCGGCATGCGCCAGCGCATCATGATCGCCATGGCGCTCTCCATGCAGCCCGACCTGATCATCGCGGACGAGCCCACCACCGCCCTGGACGTCACCGTCCAGGCCCAGGTGATGGACCTGCTCGCGGAGCTCCAGGCCGAGTACAACATGGGCCTGATCCTGATCACCCACGACCTCGGCGTGGTCGCCGACGTCGCGGACAAGATCGCCGTGATGTACGCCGGCCGGATCGTCGAGACCGCCCCGGTGCACGACCTGTACGCCAACCCGGCGCACCCGTACACCAAGGGCCTGCTCCGCTCCATCCCGCGCCTGGACCAGAAGGGCCAGGAGCTGTACGCGATCAAGGGCCTGCCCCCGAACCTGCTGAAGGTCCCGGCCGGCTGCGCGTTCAACCCCCGCTGTGACGTCGCCACCGACCTGTGCCGCACGGAGATCCCGGCGCTGCACCAGGTGGCGGACAAGGACGGCAAGGAGCTCACCGGCCGCCGCAGCGCGTGCCACCTCTGGAAGGAGACCCTCCATGGCTGAGCCCATCCTGGAGGTCAGGGACCTGGTCAAGCACTACCCGCTGAGCCAGGGCATCCTCTTCAAGAAGCAGGTCGGCGCGGTCAAGGCGGTCGACGGCATCTCCTTCGAGCTGGCGAAGGGCGAGACGCTCGGCATCGTCGGCGAGTCCGGCTGTGGCAAGTCCACGCTGGCCAAGGTGCTGATGAACCTGGAGCGGGCCACCTCCGGCCAGGTGCTGTTCAAGGGCGAGGACATCTCCAAGCTGTCCGGCCAGGCCCTCAAGGCCGTCCGCCGGAACATCCAGATGGTGTTCCAGGACCCGTACACCTCGCTGAACCCGCGCATGACGGTCGGCGACATCATCGGGGAGCCGTTCGAGATCCACCCCGAGGTGGCGCCCAAGGGCGACCGCCGCAAGGCCGTCCAGGACCTGCTGGACGTCGTGGGTCTGAACCCGGAGTACATCAACCGGTACCCGCACCAGTTCTCCGGCGGCCAGCGCCAGCGCATCGGCATCGCCCGCGGTCTCGCGCTCAAGCCCGAGATCATCATCTGCGACGAGCCGGTCTCCGCCCTGGACGTGTCCGTCCAGGCGCAGGTGATCAACCTGCTGGAGAAGCTGCAGGGCGACTTCGGCCTGTCGTACATGTTCATCGCGCACGACCTCTCCATCGTCCGGCACATCTCCGACCGCGTCGGCGTGATGTACCTCGGCAAGATGGTCGAGATCGGCACCGACGAGCAGATCTACGAGAACGCCACCCACCCGTACACCCAGGCGCTGCTCTCCGCGGTGCCGGTGCCGGACCCGACGGCGCGCGAGAACCGCGATCGGATCATCCTGACCGGTGACATCCCCTCGCCGGCCAACCCGCCGTCCGGCTGCCGCTTCCGCACCCGCTGCTGGAAGGCGGAGGACCGCTGCGCCGAGGAGATCCCGCTGCTCGCGGTGCCCTCGGTGCTGAAGGGCCCGGCCGCGCACGACTCGGCCTGTCACTTCGCCGAGGTCCGGGAGCCGGCCGCCGCCTGACTCCCCGTGGCATCCCCGGAAGGGCCCGTGGCTTCGCGCCGCGGGCCCTTCCGTCGTTCCGTCAACTCACGGGGCGCTCAACGCACCCGTCCGGGTGCATTCGACTCGCGCCGTCGACCGGGCGCGCTTCTCATGGGGTGTGATGCGACACACACCACGAGGAGGGACCACCATGCCCGTAGCCGCCCGTGCTCGCTGGGTCCTCGCCGCTGCGACATCCGTGGCCCTGGTGGCCACCGGGTGCAGCGGCGGCGGCGCAAGCAGCAACAGCTCGCCGGACAGCAGCAAGAGCTTCAGCTACCAGAGCAGTGAGCCGCAGAACCCGCTGCAGCCCGCCAACGCGAACGAGGTCGGCGGTGGTCGCATCATCCAGAACCTCTTCAAGGGGCTGGTCGACTACGACCCCGCCACCGCCAAGATCCGGATGCAGGTCGCCGACAAGATCGACACCAGTGACTCCCAGACCTTCGACGTCACGCTGAAGGACGGCTGGAAGTTCCACGACGGCACGCCGGTGCACGCCAAGAACTTCGTGGACTCCTGGAACTGGAGCGCGACCACCAGCAACAACCAGATCAACAGCTCCTGGTTCTCCGACATCGAGGGCTACCAGAACGTCCACCCCGTCAGCGGCCAGCCGACCGCGACCAAGATGTCCGGCCTGACCGTGGTCGACGACCTGCACTTCACCGTCAAGCTCAGCAACAAGGTCTCGTACTTCGAGTACAAGCTCGGCTACATCGCCTTCTCCCCGCTGCCGGACGCCTTCTTCAACGACCCGACCGGGTACGGGCAGAAGCCGGTGGGCAACGGCCCCTACCAGTTCGTCAGTTGGAACCACAACTCCGAGGTCGTCACCAAGGCCTTCCCGGACTACCAGGGCGTCGACAAGCCGAAGAACGGCGGCATCGTCTTCAAGATGTACACCACGTCCGAGGCCGCCTACGCCGACCTCCAGTCCAGCAACCTGGACGTGATGGACCAGGTGCCGCCGTCCGCGCTGGCGACGTACAAGAGCGACCTCGGCGACCGGGCGATCGACGCCCCGCAGGGCGCCATCCAGAACATCGGCTTCACCCTCTACCAGGCCGACTGGGCCGCGCCCGACAAGGCCAAGGTGCGCCAGGGCCTGTCCATGGCGATCGACCGCGACACCATCACCAAGACGGTGCTGCAGAACTCCCGCAAGCCGGCCACCGCCTGGGTGGCCGAGGGCGTCGAGGGCTACAAGGACGGCGCCTGCGGCGACTTCTGCAAGTTCGATCCGGCGAAGGCCAAGCAGCTGATCAGCGACGGCGGCGGCGTCCCCGGCAACAAGCTGCTGATCACCTACAACTCCGACGGCGGCCACAAGGAGTGGGTCGACGCGGTCTGCAACTCGATCCGGCAGAGCACCGGCGTCGAGTGCCTCGGCGACCCGAAGCCCGACTTCAAGACCGCGCGCGCCGCGATCACCGGGCACCAGGTCAACGGCGCCTTCCGCACCGGCTGGGTGCAGGACTACCCGCTGAACGCCAACTTCCTGTCCGACGTGTACCGCACCGGCGCCGCGTCCAACGACTTCGGCTACAGCAACCCGCAGTTCGACCAGGCGGCCACCAAGGCCGACGAGGCCGCCAGCGTCGCCGACACGGTGACCGGCTACCAGCAGGCCGAGGCGGTGCTGCCGAGCGGGATGCCGGCCATCCCGCTCTGGTACTACCGCACCAACTCGGGTTACTCGACCAAGGTGCAGAACGTGAAGTTCGACTCCTTCGGCAACCCGGCCTGGACCCAGGTCGAGGTCAAGGGCTGATCCCCCGACCCCTCGCGCCGGCCCCGCCCTTCCCGCACGGAGGGCGGGGCCCGGCCCTCCCGGCCGACCGTCCCCGGCCGGCCGTGCACCCAGGGCACGTCTAGGAAGGAGGCTCGGATGGGCAGTTACGTGCTGCGGCGGGTGCTGCAGATGATCCCGGTGTTCTTTGGCACCACGCTGCTGATCTTCCTGATGGTCTACACGCTGCCGGGCGACCCGGTGTCGGCGCTGTTCGGCGAGAAGGCCGCCGACCCGGCCATCGTGGCCAGCATCAAGCACAAGTACTTCCTGGACCAGCCGGTCTGGAAGCAGTACCTGCACTACATGGGGAACCTCTTCCAGGGGGACTTCGGGACGAGCTTCACCGGCCGTCCCGTCTCCGAGATCATGGCGACCGCCTTCCCGGTCACCATCCGGCTCGCGCTGATGGCCTTCGTCTTCGAAGTGGTCCTCGGCCTCGCCCTCGGCATGGCCTCCGGCCTCCGGCGCGGCAGCATCCAGGACACCCTGGTGCTGATCCTCACCCTGGTGGTGATCTCGATCCCGGTCTTCGTGCTGGCCTACATCGCGCAGACGATCTTCGCCACCAACCTCGGCTGGGTCACCCCGACGGTGCAGGACTCCACCGACCTCTCCCAGCTGATCCTGCCCGCGATCGTGCTGGGCTCGCTCTCGCTCGCGTACGTCGCCCGGCTCACCCGGACGTCCATCGGCGAGAACCTGCGGGCCGACTACATCCGCACGGCGGTCGCCAAGGGCCTGCCCCGGCGGACCGTCATCTCCCGCCACCTGCTGCGCAACTCGCTGATCCCGGTGGTCACCTTCCTCGGCACCGACCTCGGCGCCCTGATGGGCGGGGCGATCGTCACCGAGGGCATCTTCAACGTGCAGGGCGTCGGCAACGTCCTGTACCGGGCGATCAACCAGAAGGAAGGCCCCACCGTGGTCGGCATCGTGACCGTCCTGGTGATCGTCTACCTCGTCGCCAGCCTGCTCGTCGACCTGCTCTACGCGGTCCTGGACCCGAGGATCCGCTATGCCTGACATCCACGACGAGAACTCCTACGAGCCGCACCCCAAGCCCGGGGTCTCACACCTCGACTACGCCGGGGAGCAGGGCATGGCGGTCGAGCAGGAGACCCTGGTCGAGCCCGACCCGGCCAAGCGGGAGGAGGCCCGCAGCCTCTGGGGCGACGCCTGGCGGGACCTGCGCCGGCGGCCGATCTTCCTGATCTCCGCCGTGCTGATCCTGCTGCTGGTCGTCATGGCGATCTTCCCCTGGGCGTTCACCGACGCCGACCCGCGCAAGGCCGACCTGATCCACGACTACCTCAGACGGCCGGACTGGACGGACTTCTTCGGCGCCGGCTGGTTCGGCTACGACGGGCAGGGCCGGTCGATCTACGCCCGGGTGGTGTACGGCGCCCGGGCCTCGATCACCGTCGGCATCTGCGTGACCCTGGCGGTCACCGTGCTCGGCGGACTGGCCGGCATGGTCGCCGGCTATTTTGGCGGCGCCGTCGACGCGGTGATCTCCCGGATCACCGACATCTTCTTCGGCCTCCCGCTGCTGCTCGGCGCCCTGGTGCTGCTGAACGCCTTCACCACCCGCACGGTGTGGAGCGTGGTCATCGCGCTGGCCTTCCTCGGCTGGACCCAGATCGCCCGCGTCATGCGCGGCGCCGTGCTGACCGTCAAACAGTCCGACTACGTGGTGGCCGGCCGGGCGCTCGGCGCCGGGACGGGGCGGCTGATGTTCCGGCACATCCTGCCGAACGCCATCGCCCCCGTGATCGTCGTCGCCACCATCGCGCTCGGCGGCTACATCGCCACCGAGGCGACGCTGAGCTTCCTCGGCATCGGTCTGCAGGACCCGACCATCTCCTGGGGCATCGACATCTCCTCCGCCCAGAAGGTGATCCGGACGGCGCCGTACGTGCTGTTCTTCCCGGCGGTGGCGCTCTCCGTCACCGTGCTGGCCTTCATCATGCTGGGCGACGCGGTGCGCGACGCCCTCGACCCGAAGCTTCGCTGAGCGAGGGGAGCGCAACGTGAGTACAGCCGTGGACGCCACCAGGTCCGAGCGGGCCGCGTCGTACGAGGGGCCGCTGCTCGACGTCCGCGACCTGCACGTCGAGTTCGTCACCCGGGACGGCGTGGCCAAGGCGGTCAACGGGGTCGACTACAGCGTCCGGGCGGGGGAGACGCTCGCGGTGCTGGGCGAGTCCGGTTCGGGCAAGTCGGTGACCGCGCAGGCGATCATGGGCATCCTGGACATGCCGCCGGCCCGGATCCCGCGCGGGGAGATCCGCTTCCGCGGCCGGGACATGCTGAAGATGGGCAACGAGGAGCGGCGCAGGATCCGCGGCCAGAAGATCGCGATGATCTTCCAGGACGCGCTGTCCTCGCTCAACCCCGTGCTGACGGTGGGCTTCCAGCTCGGCGAGATGTTCCGGGCCCACCGGGGGGCGTCCCGCAAGGAGGCCAAGGAGAAGGCCGTCGAGCTGATGGAGCGGGTGCGCATCCCGGCGGCCAAGCAGCGGGTGAACGACTACCCGCACCAGTTCTCCGGCGGCATGCGCCAGCGCATCATGATCGCCATGGCGCTGGCCCTGGAACCGGACCTGATCATCGCGGACGAGCCCACCACCGCGCTGGACGTCACCGTGCAGGCCCAGGTGATGGACCTGCTCGCGGAGCTCCAGGCGGAGTTCCACATGGGCCTGATCCTGATCACCCACGACCTCGGCGTGGTCGCCGACGTCGCCGACAAGATCGCCGTGATGTACGCCGGCCGGATCGTCGAGACCGCCCCGGTGCACGACCTGTACGCGCGCCCCGCGCACCCGTACACCCGCGGCCTGCTGGACTCCATCCCGCGGCTGGACCAGAAGGGCCAGGAGCTCTACGCCATCAAGGGCCTGCCGCCCAACCTGCTGCGGATCCCCCAGGGCTGCGCCTTCAACCCGCGCTGCCCGCGGGCGCAGGACCGCTGCCGGGCCGAGGTGCCGGAGCTGTACCCGGTCGCCGAGGACGACGGCGCCCCGCTGGCCGGGCGGGGCAGCGCCTGCTTCTTCTGGAAGGAGACCCTCCATGGCCGCTAACGGGTCCAGCGCACTGGGCGCCGCGGTGCCGGAGAAGGACGCCTTCGCCCAGGAGGTGCCGCGCGGCGAGCCGATCCTCGAAGTCCGGGACCTGGTCAAGCACTTCCCGCTGACCAAGGGCGTGCTGTTCAGGAAGCAGGTCGGCGCCGTGAAGGCCGTCGACGGGGTCTCCTTCGACCTGAGGCAGGGCGAGACGCTGGGCGTCGTCGGCGAGTCCGGCTGCGGCAAGTCCACGCTGGCCAAGGTGCTGATGAACCTGGAGCCGGCCACCGGGGGATCGGTCCGCTACAAGGGAGAGGAGATCTCCCGGCTGTCCGGGGCGGCGCTGAAGGCCGTCCGCCGCAACATCCAGATGGTGTTCCAGGACCCGTACACCTCGCTGAACCCGCGCATGACGGTCGGCGACATCATCGGGGAGCCGTTCGAGATCCACCCCGAGGTGGCGCCCAAGGGCGACCGCCGCAAGGCCGTCCAGGACCTGCTGGACGTGGTCGGGCTCAACCCGGAGTACATCAACCGCTACCCGCACCAGTTCTCCGGCGGGCAACGCCAACGCATCGGCATCGCCCGCGGTCTCGCGCTCAAGCCCGAGATCATCATCTGCGACGAGCCGGTCTCCGCGCTGGACGTGTCCGTCCAGGCGCAGGTGATCAACCTGCTGGACAAGCTGCAGGGCGAGTTCAACCTCTCGTACATGTTCATCGCGCACGACCTCTCCATCGTCCGGCACATCTCCGACCGCGTAGGCGTGATGTACCTCGGCAAGATGGTCGAGATCGGCAGCGATGCCGAGATCTACGACCACGCCACCCACCCGTACACCCAGGCGCTGCTCTCCGCCGTCCCCGTGCCGGACCCGACGGCCCGGGAGTCGCGGGACCGGATCGTGCTCACCGGGGACGTGCCCTCGCCGGCCAACCCGCCGTCCGGCTGCCGCTTCCGCACCCGCTGCTGGAAGGCGCAGGACCGCTGCGCGGCCGAGATCCCGCTGCTCGCCTCGCCGTCCTGGCTGGGCGGGGCGGCCCGGCACGACTCGGCGTGTCACTTCGCTGCGGAGCGCGAGATTGGGCAGAGTGCGGCGGAGCGCGAGATCGGGCAGGGCGCGGCGGAGCGCGAGGTCGGGCAGGGCGCTGCGGAGCGCGAGGCTGGGCAGGGGGATGCCGGGCCCGGTTAGCGGCTCGCGGGATCCAGGGCGCGCCCCCGCACCGGGGGTGCGCCCTTTCTTGTGATGGAAAAGAGACGTGCCGCGCAATTCCGCAAGTGGGGTCGGGTCGTTGATAGTTGCTCTGCGCGTATAGGTGCTCGCTGCCGCGCTGGGGGAGGGCTGCTCGGATGGACATGGTGGAGGTGATCGGCGGCGGTCGGGAGGACCTGGTGCCCGGGACCCCGCTGCTGGAGGTCGACGACCTGCACGTCGAGTTCCGTACCCGGGACGGCGTGGCCAGGGCCGTCAACGGGGTGAGCTACTCGGTGTCGGCCGGGGAGACGCTGGCGGTGCTGGGCGAGTCCGGTTCGGGCAAGTCGGTGACCGCGCAGGCGATCATGGGCATCCTGGACGTGCCGCCCGGGCGGATCACCGGCGGGCGGATCCTCTACCGCGGCGAGGACCTGCTGACCATGGGCTCCAAGGCCCGGCGGTTCGTCCGGGGCCAGAAGATCGCGATGATCTTCCAGGACGCGCTGTCCTCGCTCAACCCGGTGCTCAGCGTGGGCTACCAGCTCGGCGAGATGTTCCAGGTGCACCGCGGCGCCAGCCGCAAGGAGGCCAGGGAGAGGGCCATCGAGCTGATGGACCGGGTGCGGATCCCGGCGGCCAGGCAGCGCGTCGGCGACTACCCGCACCAGTTCTCCGGCGGCATGCGCCAGCGCATCATGATCGCCATGGCGCTCTCCATGGAGCCGGACCTGATCATCGCGGACGAGCCGACCACCGCGCTGGACGTCACCGTGCAGGCCCAGGTGATGGACCTGCTGGCCGAGTTGCAGCACGAGTTCCACATGGGGCTGATCCTGATCACCCACGACCTCGGCGTGGTCGCCGACGTCGCGGACACGATCGCGGTGATGTACGCGGGCCGGATCGTCGAGACGGCCCCGGTGCGCGACCTGTACGCGCGCCCCGCCCACCCGTACACCCGGGGCCTGCTCGACTCGATCCCCCGGCTGGACCAGAAGGGGCAGAACCTCCACGCCATCAAGGGCCTGCCGCCCAGCCTCCTGGAGGTCCCGCAGGGCTGCGCGTTCAACCCGCGCTGCAACCGGGTGCAGGACCGCTGCCTGAGCGAACTCCCGCCGCTGGTACCGGTGGTGGACGCCGAGGGCGCCGAACTGCCGGGCCGTCGCAGCGCCTGCCACTTCTGGCGGGAGACCCTGCACGGCTGAGGGCGCCGGGGCGTCGCCGCCGCCTACCGCTCGAAGCCGACGTTCTCCCAGACGATGTCGGACAGCCCCTGGGCGCCGATGTTGGCGAGGTTGGCGCGGGCGCCGTACAGCTGCGGGCGCTGGTAGAGCGGCAGCACGCCGGCCACCTTCCACAGCTCGCCGTCGGCCTGGTTGATCGCCTCGGAGGCGGTGGCCGCGTCGGGTGCGGCGGCGGCCCGGTCGAGGGCGGCGTCCACCGCCGGGCTGCCCGCGCCGACGTGGTTGGTGCCGCCGTTCTGGACGAAGTCGGCGCGGTTGCCGCTGGCCGGGAAGGGCGTGCCGAGCAGCGAATAGGCGGTGATGTCGAAGTCGCCGCGGTTGACGTACTTGTCGAAGAACTCGTTGGCGGCGGCGGTGACCGTGGTGACCTTGATGCCGATGTCCTTGAGCGTCCTGGTGGCGCTGTCGGCCTCGCTCTGCGCCTGGGTGACGCCGGCCGGGATGACCATCCGCAGGTTCAGCTCGCGGCCGTTGCGCTTGCGGACGTCGCCGTCGAGCCGCCAGCCGGCCGCGTCCAGCTTGCGGGCGGCCTCGGCGGGGTCGTAGCGGCTGAGGCCGAGGGAGTTGTCCCGGTAGGCGTTCTGGTTGGCGACCAGCAGGTGGTTGTTGAGCGGGGCGGCGGGCCAGTCCAGGCCGTTCAGGTCGGAGCGGATGACGGCGTCCCGGTTGATGGCCTGGAAGATGGCCTGGCGGACGGTCGCGTCGCTGAGCGCCGGGGTGCGGGCGTTGAGGGTGAGCTGGCGGAAGTCGGGCCCGCCGGCCCGGCGGACGGCGGCGCCCTTGGTGCTCTTGATGGTCTGGTAGCCGGCGACGTCCGGGCCGTTGTTGAAGAGGTCGATCTCGCCCTTGGCGAAGGCGGGGGCCATGGCGTTGGGCAGCATGGCGTGGAAGACGATCCGGTCCAGCATCGGCTTGTCGCCCCACCAGGCGGGGTCGGCGACCAGGGTGATGGTCTGGGCGGCGCGGTCCAGCCGTTCGACCTTGAACGGGCCGGCGGTGACCGGGATCGCGTCCAGGTAGGCGGAGTTGAACAGCTCCGGGGTGGCGAGCCGGCTCGCGGGCAGCAGCGGGGCGTTGGCGGCGCCGTTGAACATCGACTGCCACTCGGAGAACGGCCGGTCGAAGGTCATCACCGCCTGGAAGTCGTCCTTGCCCCGCTCGACCGAGGAGACCTGTTCGAAGCCGGTGTTGCTGGCGGGCCGGTAGGCCGGGTCCTTCCCGTTCAGCGCGCGCCAGTTGGCTTCGAGGTCGCGCCAGGTGATCGGGGTGCCGTCGGACCAGTGGGCCTTCGGGTTGAGCGTCCAGACGACGACCTGCCGGCCGTCCCGCAGCTCCGCGTGGGCGTCTTGCAGGTAGGCCGGGTTGACGGTCTGGGTGCCGGCCGCGTCGGAGCGGAAGAAGGTCGGCAGCAGCGGCTTGCTGACGCTGATCGTCGAGGACTCGCTGCCGTCGGTCTGGATCGGCGACCACTGGCGGGAGAACTGGGCGATCGCCAGGTGCAGGGTGCCGCCCTGGCGCAGCTGGGAGCGCTCGCGCGGGTTGACGTCGATCGAGGTGAGCTTGGGGGCCCCGGTGGCGGACGGCCCGTCCGCGGCGGCGCCGCCCTGGCCGGAGGCGCACGAACAGAGCGTCAGTGAGAGCGACAGGGCGGTGAGACCGGCGAGCAGGGCCGTCCGGTGCTGGAGGCGGCGGCTCATCGGCGTGCTCCCCGAGGTGGCTGTGGCGGAAGGTGTGGCGGAAGGTGTGGCGTCACATCTTGCTGACCGGGAGGGGGAGTTGTCGAGGGGCGGGCCGGATGCCGGCCCGCCCCCCGATCGGTGCGGTCGTTGCTCAGGCGACGGTGAACTTGAAGGTGCGGTCCTTCTCGCCGGTCTTGTCGAGCAGCGAGGTGACGGCGTCCGCGACGTCCTGCGGGGTGATCGCGGCGGTCTGGCCGTTCTTCTTGACCTTCACCTTGTCGAACACGCTGCCCAGCTGGCCGTTCAGCGCGTCGAGGTCCCACTTGGGCACGATCTTGCCGGAGGCGTCCGGGACGAGCGTGAGCGTCTTGGCGGCGACCACCTTGCCGAAGATCCACTTCTTGGTGCCGGCCAGGACGTACACGTTGCCGTTGAGCGCGGACTTGCCGAGGCTGTCCGCGGCGGCTTGCAGGGCCTGCGGGGAGACCTTGGGCTGGGCGGCCGTGACGGCGAGCGCGATCGGCTGGTCGGGCTTGCCGGCGGCGCGGTCGCGGTAGGCCTGCTCGACCACGTCGAGGGCGCTCGCCGAGTCGACGGCCTGGCCGGCCCGGCCGGGCACCACGACCGGGTCGCCGTTCTCGGCGAACTTGACGTAGCCCTCCTGAAGGCCCTGGCCCGAGCCGGAGGCCAGGGTGTCCAGGGCGGCCTTGAGCTTGGCCCGGTCCACCTTGACGTCCGGTGCGACCGCCTTGGTGCCGCCCTTCAGCGACTTGATGACGTCGACCGGGCTGTAGCTGTGCTGGGCGAGGCCGTCCACGGTGCCCGTGGTGTCGAAGCTCAGCCCGGCGACGGTCGGGTCGAGGTTCAGCGCCTGGTCGCCGACCTTCAGCTTGAGCGGCTGCTGGCCGGTCTTGCCGACGGTCTCGTCGAGCTGGTGGATCGCCTGGTCGCGGCTGTTGCCGCCGATGTCGGTGCCGAGCACCACGGTGCCCTTGGGGATGTCGGACTGGTTGAGCATCAGACCGGTGCCGTACGCGGCGGCGCCGAGGAACAGCACGAAGCCGACGCCGTACACGCCCAGCTTGACCAGCTTCTTGCCGGCGCTGGCCTTCGGCTTGGCCTTGCCCTTGCCCTTGGCGGGCGCGGGCGCGGGCGCGGACTCGGTCTTGGCCGGCTGCGGTGCGGGCCGGGGGCCCGGGGCGGGGGTCGGCAGCGGGGTGAGCTCGGTGGCCTCCGGGTCCGGTCCGGGCTGCTGCTGCGGGTGCCCGGGGGCGCCGGGGAAGAGCCCGCCGGGGGCCGGGTGGGCGAAGGCGTCCTGGCCCGGCCCGGCGGGGCGCTGGGCGGCGAACGGGTCGGCACCGGCCGGGGCCGAGGCGAACAGGCCGGGCTGCGGGCGGGCTTCGCCGCCGTGCGCGGCGCCGTTCTGCGGCAGGCCCGGTATGGCGGCGGGCGGCGGGGTGCCCTCGCGGATCGGCTCGAAGCCGTCGACCGAGGTGTCCTCCGGGTCCGTCGCGCCGGTCGCCGGGCCCTGCGGGCGGGCGCCCGGGCGCGGGCCCTGCTGCGGCCGTCCGTCGGGCTGCCGGCCGTTGCGCTGCCTGCCGTTCTGCTGGCCGCCGTTCTGCTGGCCGCCGTTCTGCTGGGCGCCCTGCTGCGGGCGGTCGTCGCGCCGGCCGCGGGCTCCGGCCGTGGGCGCCATCGGGGCGAACGGGTCGGCGGTGGGCGGCGCGAAGGGGGAGGCGGCCTCGTACACGCCGGGCTCCTCCGCCGGGGCCTGCGCACCGGGGCCGGCCCCGAACGGCGCGGCGGGCGAGCCGTTCGGGGCCGGGTTCGGGGCCTGGGCGGGCACCGGTCGGCCGTTCGGACGGGCCGCGCCCTGGGCGGGGCGGGCACCGTTCGGGCGGGCGCCGGGGGCCGGGGCGGCCGTCGGCCGGGGCTCGGCGGCGGCGGGCGCGGCCGAGGCCTCCGGCGCGCCAGGGGTGTTCGGGGCACCGGCCGGTACGGCGGTCGGCGCCGGCTCGGCCTTCTTCTGCCGCGGCCGGAACCAGGCGCCGGTGGACTCGGCCTCGGACGTCGCCGGCGGGATCGGCGGGACCTGCCACTCCGGCGGCAGCTCCGGCGGGGTGGCCGTGCGGGCGCCGCCCTCCATCACCCCGAGGACGGGGGAGGAAGGCGCGGACCGGTGCCGCGGGCCGCCCGGCTCGGGGGCGGCCGCCGGGGCCTCTTCGCCCGGGCCGTCCTCGTTCTTGACGGTGCTGCGGACCACGACCGGCGGGATCGGACGCGACCCGGGGATGTTGATCCGGACCCGGGTCGTCAGGGTGGTCTCGGTCTTCGGGCCGTCGTCCTCGCCGCCCGACGCGGCGCCCTGGGCGGCACCGGCCCGGTCGCCGCCCGGGAGTCCCGGTGTGCCGTAGGGCGGGGTGCCCGACGGGTAGGCGTCCGGACCCGTACGCCGGGGCGTCGGGTGGGCGTTGTCAGATTCGCGGCTGCTCAATGCTGCTCTGCTCCGGGTTCGCGGGCGGGCCGTGCGGCGCGACCGCGGTTCGTGGTCGCCGGGCCTGGGCGGGCGGCGGTCGGGTACGGCGTTCTGCGGGACCACCATACTGGGAAGAACAGAGCGACGAACGGCTTCGGACAGATCCTGATACGTCCGGTTCCTCCGGTATGAGAGTACGGCCGTGCGCTCCTGACTGCGCGTCGTGCGCGGTGCCGTACGTGCCCCGCGGGCGGGTTCAGCGCGGCGGGCCGGGCACGCCCGGGAACCAGCCGCTACGGGTCGGCAGGGTGGCGCAGATCACGCCCAGGACCGAGCCGCCGAACAGCCAGCCGAGCGAGGTGGCGTTGGACCACAGCACGTTGTCGCCCTCCGGCCGGGGCACGATCACCAGCAGCATCGCCATGAACCAGCCGGCCGCGGGCAGCGCCGCGCCCAGCCGGGTGCCGGTGACCCGCAGGCCGCCGTAGAAGGTGGCGCCGGTCGCGGCGAGCGCCAGCAGGACCCCCACGGGCGGCCACAAGGCCTGCACAAAGGATCCGCAGACCGACACCGCGACACCCAGCAGGAAGAACAGGGCGTAGGCCGTGATCCGGGCGCCGCGCGGGGGCTGAGGCTCGGCCAGCCGCTCCTCGCGGGTGCCGAGGACGGCCGCCGGGAACGAGCGGCGCGGCGGCCGGGCGGCGGCGGGCTCGGTCATCGGACGCTCTCCTCGGCGGTGGCGGTGGCGGTGGCGGTGGCGGGCAGCGGGTCGGCGGCGGGCGACAGGCCGGCGAACAGGTCGTCCTCGGGCCGCTCCGGCCCGGCCTGGCCGCGTACCAGCTGGTAGTACTCGGTGGTGACCAGCGGCTGGCCGAGGTCGTTGGAGAGCGCGAAGAAGGCGCCGTCCACGGTGATCTGAGTGGCGTGCGCGGCCATCGCGGCGGCCTTGCGCCCGGCGTAGGCGGAGCCGTCCAGCACGGTGGTGACCACCTCGTCGGCCACCACCCCGGGAACGTCGGCCGGCCGGGCCGTCCCGGGGAAGGGCGCCCGGGCGGCGGTCTCGGCGAGCCCGGCCTCGATCACCGAGCGGGGCATCCGGTTCCAGTAGACCTTGGCGATCCGCCAGGCCGGGCCCAGCTCCGGGCGGTGCGCCGGATCGGCCGCCAGCTCGTACGCGCGCATCGCGACCCGGTGCGCCTGGATGTGGTCCGGGTGCCCGTAGCCGCCGTTCTCGTCGTAGGTGACCAGCACCTGCGGCCGGACCTCGCGGACCACCGCGACCAGGTGGCCGGCCGCCTCGTCGACGTCGGCCTGCCAGAAGCAGCCGGGCACGTCGTTGTCGGGCAGGCCCATCATCCCGGAGTCGCGGTAGCGGCCCGGGCCGCCGAGGAAGCGGAGGTCGGTGACGCCGAGCGCGCGCATGGCCGCGGTCAGCTCGCCGATCCGGTACGCGCCGAGGGTTCCTTCCCGATCGGCCGTCAGATGGGCCAGCCCGGGCGGGATCACCTCGCCGCCCTCGCCGAGGGTGCAGGTCACCAGGGTGACCTGGGCGCCCTCGGCGGCGTACCGGGCCATGGTGGCGCCGTTGCCGATCGACTCGTCGTCGGGGTGGGCGTGCACCAGGAGCAGGCGGCGGCCGGTAGTCGCGGTCATGGGAGGAAGCCTAACGACCGCCGTGGCGGGGTCAGAGCTTCAGGCCGTTGATCATCCCGGCGAGGTTGCTGGTGACCTGGCTGATCGACGGCGCGATCGAGCTGGACGCCAGGTAGAAGCCGAGCAGCGCGCAGATGATCGCGTGCGCGAGCTTCAGCCCGGAGCGGCGGATCAGCACCACCACGATGACCAGCATCAGCATGGCTGCGGAGACGGACAAAGCCATGTCGGCTCACACCCCTTCTCGGGTGCGCCACCCCCTGGGGAGGGTGACGGTGGGACCGTACGGGACTTGCGGTCGGGCGACCGGGGCCGGGACGGGCCCGACGATCACCCGCCCGACCAGTCATACCCGATGGGTAAGGGGAGCATTACATTCGGTGAGTCTCCACGCGCCGGGGTACGGAGGCACTCGTGGGGCGCATGGGCCGGTCGGAGGGGGTATGGGCGCCTTTGGGGCGCACTCGGGAACGATGCTCCGAACGAGTGATCACCATGCGCCCGGCAGCGGGAGTACGGCATCGTAGGGTCTGGTGCCATGACCTCCCACACCCCTGCGGACACCTTCCCCCGGCAGTACGCGCGGACCCTGCGCTACACCGTCGGCGCGCCCCGCTCCTTCTCCGTCGCACCGGACGGCTCGCGGGTCGTCTTCCTGCGCTCCCGGTCGGGCGGCGACCGGGCCAACCTGCTCTGGACCCTCGACACCGCCACCGGCGAGGAGCGGATCGCCGCCGACCCGGCCGTGCTGCTCGGCGGCGGCGAGGAGGACCTCTCGCCCGCCGAGAAGGCCCGCCGCGAGCGCAGCCGCGAAGGCTCGGCCGGCATCGTCGGCTACGCCCTGGACGCGGCCGGCCGACTGGCCGCCTTCGCCCTCTCCGGCCGGCTGTTCACCGCCGACCTGGCCACCGGCGCCACCGCCGAACTGCCCGCCCAGGGCCCGCTACTGGACCCGCGGGTCTCCCCGGACGGCAGCCACGTCGCCTACGCCAACACCGCCGGCGAACTGCGCCTCACCCGCGCCGACGGCACCGCCGACCGGGTGCTCGCCGAGCCCGACGGCCCGAACGTCACCTGGGGGCAGGCCGAGTTCATCGCCCAGGAGGAGATGAGCCGCGACCGGGGCTTCTGGTGGTCCCCCGACGGCGACCGGCTGCTGGTCGAGCGCGCCGACGACACCCCGGTGCGCCGCTGGTGGATCGCCGACCCGGCCAACCCGCAGCGCGAGCCCGCCGAGGTCGCCTACCCGGCCGCCGGCACCGCCGACGCCGAGGTCGGCCTCTGGGTGCTCGACCTGGACGGCGGCCGCACCGAGGTGGTCTGGGACCGCACGGCCTACCCGTACCTCGCCCGGGTGCACTGGTCCGCGGGCGGCGTGCCGCTGCTGCTCGTCCAGGCCCGCGACCAGCGCAGCCAGCTGATCCTCGGCCTCGACGTGGCCACCGGCGCCACCGAGGTGCTGTTCGAGGAGCGCGACGACGTCTGGCTGGAGCTGTTCCAGGGCGTCCCGTCCTGGACCCCGGACGGCAAGCTGGTCCGGATCTCCGACGAGGGCGGCGTGCGGGCGCTGGTGATCGGCGACCAGGCCGTCACCGGGGCCGACCTGCACC
>NZ_JBHXTQ010000048.1:0-61882 GCF_042677305.1 Kitasatospora sp. NPDC127121
CTCTTTATGTTTTTTTACTGATCGCGCCCCGCGCGTTTTCTGTGCGGTGGTGTTTGTTTCCGGGCTGGCCGGGCGGGGCGGCGACCCCGTCCCCCCCGCACGTTCGGGGCCAGGTTTAGACGTGGAACCACTTCTGCCACGAACTGCCGTTGCAGTCCCAGAGGTAGACGCGTTGAACGCTCCAGTCCTTCTGCCCGGGGTCGGCGTCCAGGCACTTTCCGTTCCAGGCGCTCCTGATCTCACCGGCGCTGGTCCAGATCCACTGCTGGTTCCTCGGCTGGTGCTCCCATTCCAGCCAGCGGTAGCGGGTGATGCGGCTGCCGTTGGCGTTCTCCAGCACCGCGTCGATGACCTTCCCGTCGTAGACGGATGTGAAGACCAACCGGCCATCACCGAATGCCCCCTGCATCCAGCGCTGCCCGCCGTTGTTGTCGCACCGTGTCAGATTGACGGTGCCGCCGTCCCACGGTTCCGAGCCGTCCCAGTCCAGGCAGTTCCCGGAGTACCTGTTGGCTATGTTGCTCCAGCCGACCGCGGCCGCGTGGGCCTCCGTCTTCTCCGGTGTGCTGTTCGCGGATGCCGCGCCGGCCGGGGCGAGTGCGACCATGATCGCGGCACAGGCCGTGAGGGCTTTCCTGCTGATCACTGGTTGCTCCTTCTTCGATGTCACCGGCACTTGACCTTGCTTCCGTGGTCGGTGAGCAGGTCGTTGCGGATCCACCCCTGGACGCCGGTGCTCACGTTCCGCGCGTACGTCCAGCTGAAGTCGTCGTCGGCCAGGGGGGTGGAATAGCAGTGGTAGTCGAGGGCCTGGCCCTGGTAGGCGACGCCGTTGGCGGGGCACCCGGTGCTGGCACCGGAGCGCATGTTGACGGCCCCGTCGGCGGTGGCGTACCACCCGCCGCCGTCGATGTCCTCGGGCACCCATCCGCACCCGGCGAACACGGTGGCGGGTGCGGCGGATACGGCGGATGCGGGGCTGGCGAGGGCTTGCGGGGCAGCGAGTGCGCACAGGGCTGCACTGGACAGGAGCAGCGCGACGATGTGCCTACGCATGGTTGACCTCCGTTTGGTGGAGTGAAGGAAGACCTGTAGCCACGGGACGGGATGCGGGAAAGAGACATGTGGCCGACGTGGGTGGCTCACCCGCCGAGGCTGCCGGCAAGGAAGCCGACGGCCGGCTGTCAGTCGTGGTACACCACAGGGCTGCAGTCCAGGGTGCTGTCGGGGAACCCGAAGTACGTGCCGCAGACCCGGTAGTAGGAGCCGTAGCTGGTGCCCACCATGTTGGACCAGTCCAGCTCGCCCTTGTTCACCGCGACGGCGCGTTCCTCCTGGACGTCGACACCGCCGCCGCCGTCGAGGAGAACACGCTGGATCACCGCGCTGGCGCCTGCGGCGCCGGCGCCGGAGGCACGTATCCAGCCGGCGTGGCACGCGTTGGACCACCGCAGCTCGTAGTACCCGGCCTTCAGCGTGTAGGCCCGCAGGTTGAAGGCGTCGGCGTCGCAACCGGTGCCCTTCGGCCCCTTGTTGGAGCACGTACCGCCGTAGCAGGAAGCCGCGTAGGCCGCCGGTGAGGCGGCGACGGAGAACCCGATGAGGGCTGCGGCCGCGAGGGTGAGAGAAACGAGCCTGTTCTTGAGCACATTCACTCCGATCGGATCGAAAGAGCGGCTGATACCGGGGAAAGCGGTGGCCGGTCCCCCTTCGGGGCAGGACCGGGCCCCCGCTTCCCCGCCGGTGGCTGTCCCCCGGCAGTCAGCGGCCACCTCATGCTGGTTTGGAGCTGATTGTCCGTCAATCAATCTCTGGGAAAGCCAAGTTCGAGCACGGGAAAATATCGTTGTCCGCGGACAAGGGGATTGCCGTGGACCGGTGGAGGACGGGCGGGCGCCTGCAGCTGCCCGAGGTCGCCTGTCCACGACGAGTGAGCGGGTGGGGCCCCTGGTGCGTCTTCTTGTGCTGGACCTGTGGGTGCGGTCACGCGAGTCGGCGTCGGGGCAGGGCGGGGCGGTTGCCGCTGAGGCAGGGCATGACGAGCGCGATGGCGGTGTCCGCGCTGCGGGAGCGGAAGCCCCGGCGGACGATCGGGCGGGTCCTGGTGTTCGTGGACTCGATCGGCCCGCCTGTCACCTGCTGGTGATCAGGGTGGCGGCCGGTCCGCTGATTTTCGTCCAGGTGGCGGCGCCGTTGCTGGGTGCCTGGTAGATAGCGCTGTGGTCGGGCGCCAGGCGGTAGATGTGGTCGGCGGTGACGGCGAATTCGGCTCCCGCCTCGCTGACCGGATCCCAGAACTGGGGAGTGCGGGCGTAACGCAGGAAGGTGCCGTGATCGGGACTGGTGGCGAACAGGTCGGCCGGCCCGGCGTAGAGGTCCTGGGCGTGGCCGCCGATGAGGGTCCAGTCGCTGCCCGTACCGTCCCATTGGAACACCTGGCTGCGGTCCGGTGAGAGTCCGTAGAGGCGGGTGTCGCTGACGGCGAAGGTCGCCCCGTCGGTGCCCACGTAGGTCCAGATTTCCCTGGCGGTGTCGTAGCGGAAGATGCGGCCGTCGCGCGGGTCGGTCGCGAACAGGCCGGCCCCGCCGCCGTACAGGCGTCCGGCTGGGCCTCCTATCTTGGTCCAGCTCGTTCCGGTGCCGTTCCAGCGGTAGACGCCGGTGTGGTCCTGGGCGAGGCGGTAGAGGCGGGTGCCGCTGATGGCGAAGTCGGCACCGGGTTCGCTGACGGGTGTCCAGTTGCCTGGGGTCCCGCTGTAGCCGAGCAGCCGTTTGTCGTCGGCGCTGACGGCGAACACGCCGGCGCCTCCCGCGAGGATCCTTTCGGTGGGACCGCCGATGGGCGTCCAGGCCATGTCCCGGCCCTGCCACTGGTAGACGGCGCGGTGGTCCGGGGCGATGGAGTACAGGGTGCCCGGAGCGGAGGCGACGACCACGGGTTGTCCCGGCTGCTGGGGGGCCGTGTCAGGCGGAACGCCCTGGGTGTCGCGGTTCCGTGGGGTGCTCGACGCCTCGGGGGCGGGCGTCGCGTCGGCCGGGGTCGGCGCCGACCCGGGGGTGGGCGTCACCTCGACCGGAAGCGGGGCCGAAGGCGAGGCCGTAGCCTGCTGCGGCCCGGGGGGAGCAGTTGCGTCTGCCGAGGCCGGGGCTGAGGCCGTAGCCGACGCGATGCCGCCGGCCGGCCGGTACGTGTCCGCGGACGTGCCGGCCGCGGACGGGGACGGGGACGGACCGTGGGCCTCGGTGACCGCCGGCACACGGTAGGAATCCGCCAGGTACGGCATCGGGATGCCCGGTGCCGGTGCGCTGAAGTGCATACCGAGCAGCACTCCGACCAGTAGCAGGGCGAGGGCCGCGAACAGGATGGTGCCGGTCCTGCGGCGGGTGCCCGCGGCGCTGGGGGCGCCTGCGGCGTGCGGGGCGTTACGCGCCCGGCCGAACGGGGCGATGAGGCCGGTCAGGCGATTGTCCGGGGCGTCGACGACCTCGCCGCGGACAATCCGGGGTGCCGGTGAGCGCGGTACGACGGAGGTCACCCCGAGCACCTCGCGGCGCCGGTCGGCCAAGGCCTCCCGCACCGCCACGAGGTCGGCGTCCAGGCGCCACAGCACCGGCAGACGCGCCCGCACCCCGTCGGCCACCACCAGCTCGGACCCCGGCTCCCGGCTCTCGTCCGCCCGGCCCTCGTCCGCCCGGGCGTGCGTACGCTCCTGATCGGCCAGGAGCCCGACGGCGTCCTGCTCCCGCTGCGCCGCCTGTTGCGCCTCACGTGCGCTCTGCCTGATGCGCCGCACCTCGGCCAGGCAGCGCGTCGCCTCCCGCAGCCGGGCCCGCCGCAGCTGCCCCGCGCCCCCGCCGGGCGCCTGCTGCGAAGCGGGGCCCGTGTCGTCCTCCGCGTCGTCGCCCAGTTCACCCCGCAGCTCGGCCACGACCTCCACCAGCACACGGATCAGTTCATCCGCCTCCGCGACCCCCTCCTCGGCCTGTCGCTGCGCCTGGCGGGCCAGGTCCAGCGCCTGCTGGACGGCGAAACGTCCCGCCTCGGGCGGCCGCAGTCCCCGGGCCGCCAGGGTGGCTTGTTCGTGCAGGCGGGCAGCACGTTCGAGCAGCACCGTCCGGGCCCGCGGGTCGGTCACGCGGTCGTGGACCAGCCGCTGGAGCAGGTGCCACGGGATGTCCTTCTCCCCGGAGCGGTACTCGCTCCAACTGGTCTTGCCTGCGGGGTAACGCCGGGCGAGCTCGCGGACGGTGACTCCCGACGTCACCTCCCGCACGAACCGGGCCAGGGCATCCGCCTGCTCGGTCTCCCCCTTGAGCCGCCCCTGCGGACGTCCAACACCAGCCACCCCGTGCCCCCTTGTCCTGTCCGGCGGCCGGACCTGATTGTCCGCCGCCCCCTGACCCTCAGTCGGCTTCTTGTAGATGAACAATCAAACAGGCTGCACTGTGGAGTCTCCACCGATTCTTCGAACAACGTGCCGGGGTCGGCGGGTCGGCGGGCCGCCGGGCCGGCGCCCCCGGGCCGGGCGTCTGGCCGAACCGGAAACTGACGCTACATCAATTCTCTTGATCCAATGGATCATTGGCGAGAGGGGAGTTCCCGGTGGCTGGTTCACACACCCTTCGCCCGGCAGCAGCCCTGGCCGCCGCCGCGACGGCCGCCACCGTGCTCCTCGGCCCGGCACCCGCCGCGGCCGGCCGACCCCGCCCCGCCGACCCCGAGCCTTCTGCCCACCCCGCGCCTTCTGCCCACCCCCACCTTCTGTCGCTCCCGTCGAACGCCGCCGAGACCAGCACCGTGGCAGCCCTGAACACCGCGGGCGACGTCCTCGGGGGAGTGCTACCCGAAGGCGGCTACGCACAGTGAAACCGTCGCGGCCCGGAGGCGGGGGCCGCGACCAGGAATTGATACGTACCCGAAGCGGGAATAGCCTGGAACCATTGAGAGTTGGCGGGTGCCCGATGCGTCGGCCCCGCTGAGCGGTACTGCGTCCAACCGGTACCGCGTCCGACCGGTACCGCGTCCATCTGCTGGGGGCGTCCCATGCACACCCACCCGGCACGGGCCTTGGCCGTCTGTTCGCCAGGGCACGGCAGACTCCACCTCTTCGTCGGCGCGCACGACGGCGCCGTACGGTACCGGGTGTTCGACGGCCGCTGGCACGCCTGGCACGCGCTGGACCGCCCCTGGCCCTCGCCCGGCGCCCCCGCGTTCACCGGCGCCCCCGCGTTCAACTGGCTGAGCGCGACGGCGGCCGAGGGCCGCCCGGTCGAGGTGTTCGCCCTCAGTGCGGCGGGCGAGCTGTTACGGCTGCGCCCCGGCGCGGGGGAGCACCCGCACTGGACCTCGCTCGGCACGCTCGCCCGGGGCGGCTCGGCGACCGGTTTCACCGTCGTGTCGAGCCGGTCCGGCGATGTCCACCTCGTCCTGGACGCGGGCGCCCACGGCTGGGAGTTCCTGCGCGGACACCCGACCAAGGGGCCAGTTGTGCTCCGCACGGGCGAGCGCGCACCCGGGCACCTGACGGCCGTGCCCGTCGCGCCCGGCCGGATCGACCTCCTTCTCGCCGACACCCGCGAACGACGTCTGCTCCGCGCACACCTGGAGAGCGACACCCCGCCGATGCGCGAGCCACCGGTGTGGGAGGAGCTCGGCCCGCTCCCCGACGGCGACGAACGCTCCTTCACCTGCCTCGCCGCGACGGAGCGTGACGTCTTCCTGGGCGGCGACCACGGCCTGCGGCACTCCGCCCTGGCACCCTGGCTCGGCTGGGAGCAGCTCGGCGGCGACCTCACCGCCCCCGGCACGACCGGCCCCCGACTGGCCGCTGTCGCCTCCGGCGGCGGCCGCACCGACGTGCTCGCCGTCTGGGCCGGTGCCGCGCTGATGCACCGGCGCTTCGACCGCGGCTGGCAGGACTGGCAGCTCCTCGACCTGCCGGACGCGCCCACCGGCAGCTACCCCGTGCTCCGCGCGGACGACCTGGTCACCCTGACCGTCCGGAGCCAGGGCCTGCACGAACAGACCCGGCCCGACGGCACGGTCCAGCTGGTGGCCGACCCGGGCGGCGGCCACCTCCTGGTGGACGTCCCCCCGCAGCACCTGGCCGAGACCGTGGTGGAGTCCGGTCAGCCGCCCCAGGGCTTCCTGGCCGGCCCTTCCACCCTGTGCTTCGCCGTCGGCCCGGACCCGGTCACGCTCACCGTGGCCGGCCTGCTCGACGCGATGAACCGCCTGCCGCTGATCGTCACGACGGCCACCACCGCCGACCTGCTGGCCCGGCTCGAAGTCCCCTGGAACCTGCTGCTCACCCTGCAGCCGGACGCCCGGTGCAACCACCGCACCCTGCCCGCCACCGGCACGGCCGGCGGCACCGAGCTGTGGCACAGCCGCATCGCGGGCCCCGACGGACACCTGACGGCGCGGCCCCTCCGGTCCCTGGCCGACGGCACCGACCACGGAACCCCGCTGGACACCTGGTACGACCGGATCGTCGCGGCCGCCGCCGAGAACCCGGCCGTCCCCCTCACCGTCGACCGGCTGATCCTGAGCGCCTACGGCGCCCGGTTCTGCGCCGCCGCCCACTGGCCCCGGCTGGAGTGGGCCCAGGACGCCGCACTCGGCCGGGACTTCCACGTCAAGGTCTCCGTTCCCGGCGCCCTGTTCCCGTTCGGCCACCGGGCCGCCTACATCGAGGTCTCCGACCGCCGGTTCGACGGCACGGACCCCGCCGTGGCCGCCCTGCACCGCAAGGCCTTCCTGATCGTCACCGAGCCTGTCCGCGACGACTACGGCATCGGCGCGGGCGGCCCGCACGAACGCCGGTTCCCGTTCCAGAGCGTCGCGATCGACCCCGGGCAGACCGACGGCCTCGACGACGCCTCCTGGATCCCGGTGGGCTCCTCGGCCGCCCCGCCGAGGTGCTTCTGGCCGACCCGGGCCGGCACCCCCGTGGTGTTCACCCTCCAGGCCACGGCCGGGCAGGAGTACGTGGAGCTGGACCTGCCACTGCTGTTCGTCGAGGACGCCGCCACCGGCGCCGGCTACGGCACGGCACTCGACGGAATCTACGGAAACGGTCCGAGCACCGGAGCCTTCGCGAGCCTCGGCCGCCCCCTCTGCGACATCGCCGCCCGCATCCCGCTCGTCATGACGTCCCCGACCCAGGCGGTGGAGGACGCCGTGCAGGAGGTGCAGTCGATGACCTTCGGCGGGATCGGGGCCGGGCTCTCCCCGAGCGGGGTCGGCTTCTATCCGCAGGTGACCCAGCTGGCCGTGGGGCTGCCGGCCGTCCGCCGGCTGCTCGGCCCGCTCCCGGCGCTCCCCGCCACGATCTCGCAGGCGCTCGTCGACACCCCCTGGGGCAGCCCGACACCCGACGCGCTGCTCGACCTCGTCACACCCCGGACGCTCGACTTCGGGGCCGCCGGGGCCCGGGTCGGCGGGCTGTCCGCCCCCAACATGACCGTGTCGCAGATCTCGCGCACGCTCGGGCCGGCCGTCAGCGACGCCTTCCAGACCGTGCCCTCGAAGCTGTTCGCCCCGGACGCCACCCTGTTCGGCGTGGTCCCGCTGAGCAGCCTCATCGACGTCGTCAGCGCACCGCCGAAGCTCCTCTGGGTCGGGCAGCAGACGCCCACCCCGTCCGCGGAGCTGACCTGGCACCAGGACCTGCAGAAGTCCTTCCCGCCGTTCACGCCCGACACCGGGTGCGCGCTGGACCTCGACGTCCGGGCCCTGTCGGTCGACGGGAAGCCCGAGATGCACGCCACCGGGACGATCAGCAACTTCAAGCTGATCGTCCCCGACGTCGGCGCCCCCGCGTACGTCGCCCTCAGCTTCGCGTCCGTGACCTTCACCGCCGACCCCGGCAAGCGGCTCGACCTCTCCACCCACCTGACGAACGTCACACTCGGCGGGGATCTCGGGTTCCTCGCCACCCTGGAGCAGTACCTCCCGCTCGGGGGGAACGGCCCGAGGATCGACACCTCGGCGACCAGCATCACGGCCTCGTACACCGTCGCCGTCCCCAGCGTCGGCCTGCTGGTGTTCAGCGTGCAGAACCTCACCGTGCAGGCCGGCGTCACGCTGTCGCTGACCGACCAGCCGATCGTCATGGACTTCGCGTTCGGCACCCGGGAACGGCCGTTCCTGGTCACCGTGTCGGGCTTCGGCGGCGGCGGGTACCTGGAACTCGGCCTGAGCGCCGGCGGCACCGACAGCGGCCTGCAGCGCTTCACCGGCGGGATCGAGTTCGGCGCCGCCATCGTCATGGACTTCGTCATCGTGTCCGCGGAGGTGCACGTCTTCGGCGGCGTCGTCTTCGCCAAGAACGGCACCGACACCGAGGTCACCGGCTATCTGCGGATCGGCGGCAGCGTCTCGCTGCTGGGGCTGATCAGCGTCTCGATCGAACTGACCCTCAGCCTGACGTACGACTCCACCTCCGGCTCGCTGAGCGGTTCGGCCCGGCTCGTGATCACCGTGGACCTGACCTTCTTCTCCAAGTCCTTCACGCTGGAGTGCCACAAGTGCTTCGGCAACTGCCCGCCCCCCGCCGGGCTGCGCCGCCCCCTGAGCGGTGCCTCGACCGCCTCGGACCCGTCGGTCGAGGCCGCGCTCGGGCCGCAGGGGCAGACCTTCCCGTGGCAGACCTACTGCCAGGCGTTCGCAGGGGAGTGAGCCATGTCATCGACCGGCCCGGAGAGCCTGACCGGCCTGGAGAGCTCGACCGGCCAGGAGAGCTTGACCGGCCCGGAGAGTTCGACCGGCCTGGAGCGGCAGTTCGTCTGGACGGTGCTCCCGGCGGGCCGGCTGGCGACCGTCCCCGGCCAGTCCGCGCCGATGGCGCTGCTGTCGGTGCTGCTGACACCGCGCCTGCTCGCCCCGGACGGAGCCGCGCTCACCATCGCGGACTTCGGGATGCAGGACTGGCCGCGGCGGCTCGCCGGGGTGGGCTTCGACGTCCGGCGCGGCGGGCGGACGCTGCCGTCCGTGCGCGTCCCGTACACCGCCCTCGACGGGAGCACCGTCCAGTTCCCCCCGGACCGGCAACTCTCCGTCTGGCAGACGCTGTTCACCGCCACGATGCCCGTGGAGCCGTACCGGGCCACCAGCTACGACGGGCGGGCCACCAAGGCCTTCCCGGCCGGCCGGGCCGGTACCGACGTCAAGGGCATCTACGCCGCCACCGCCCAGGCCCACGCCGCGCACCGCGGCGCGGCGCCGGAGAGCCACCCCGGGCTGCGGGCCGCGCTGCGGGCGATCGGCGAGCAGTGGCAGCCCAGCCTGCTGGCACCCGCCGGCGCCACCCCGGCCCACGCCACCCCGACCGGTGTCACGCCGCCCCACGCCACCCCGGCCCACGCCACCCCGACCGATGCGACGCCGGCGCTCGCCCAGGCGTACGCCTTCTACCGGCGCGGCGCGCCCGACACCACGCCACCGGACCGCCTGGCGGCGCCCCCGCCCGCAGGCGAGTTCCACCAGGGCATCGCGCACCTGGCCGACCACCCCGTCCTGCTGCGCGCGCTCGGCCTGCTGGTCGACCTCGCCGTACCCGCCTCCGCGCTCACCCCGGTGGACCAGACGCACCCGGCGGAGCTGAGGGTGGTGCCGCTGTGGCCCCAGCCCGACCCGGATCCGTCACCGGGCTGGAGCGCAGCCGCCCAGACCGACCTCTCGCCCGCCACCGCCTACACCGTCACCGGCACCCGCTTCGTGCCCTCCTCCGTCGACGGTCCGACCTCCACCGGCTTCAGCGGCGGCCTCCTGCCGCTGACCGGTGCCGGTCTCGCGCCCTCCGCGAACCCCCGGTTCGAGCTGCTGCCCTTCGACGTGGACGGCGCCGCCCTGCGGCTGGTCAGCACGGCCCGGTCGGACGGGTCGTCGCCCCCTCCCGGGGAGTCGTCCCCCGTTCCGGTCGGGGCACTGCCCGCGCTGCACTCGACGGGCTTCGCCCTGGTCGACCGGGCTCGGGAGGAGGAGCACGGCAAGCAGCTCCAGCGGGCGCAGCAGCGCGGCACGCCGGCCGGCCTGCTCGCCTCCGCCCTGCTGGCGGACTCCCTGCTCGGCGGCTACCGGATGGACGTGTTCGACGACAGCCGCCAGACCTGGTACTCGCTGTGCCGGCGGCGGGTGCACCACATCGTCGGCGGCGTGCCGCTGCTGCCCGACGGCCTGCTGGAGGAGGGCTACCTGCGGCCCGGCCCGGTCGTCACCGGCTTCGGCGACGCCGACGCGCTGTACCTGCACGAGATCGTGGCGCGCTGGGACGGCTGGAGCCAGGTGGCCCAGCGGCCCGAGCGGGTCACCGCCACCGGGGACACCCTGCCGGTATCGGTCACGTCGGGCCTCGACACGGTGGTGGAGTGCGACACCGGCTCGCTGCCACGGCTGCGGTTCGGCCGCAAGTACCGGATCCGGGTCAGGATCGCCGACCTCGCCGGCGGCGGGCTGCGCGTCGAGGAGGTCGGCGCCGCCGACGCCCAGTCGGACCTCGTCCCCTACTGGCGCTTCGAGCCGCTGCCGCCGCCGGAGCTGGTGCCGACCCGGGAGTGGGACGACGGCGACGGCCACGACCGGATGGTCATCCGCAGCGACCGCGGCACCTCGGCGGACGACTACGCGACCCTCCACGGCTACCGTGCCCACGACCTGCGGCACCTGCTGCCGCCGAAGTGCTCGCTGGCCCTGGCGCTGCAGTACGACGGCGCCTTCGACACCGCGCTGGGCCCCGCGGCGCCCGGCACCGAGGTGAGCCGGCTCTTCGCGGTCGCCGAACGGGCCGACCGCGAGCTCACCGACGTCCAGGGCGCGCGTACCGTCCCCGCCGGGCCGCCCTCGCCGTCCTCGTACGTCGTCCTGCCCGAGACCGACGCGGCCCTGCCCTGGCTGGCCGACCCGAGCGGCGTGTGCGCCGCCCTGAACGCCCGGCCCCGGCCCATCGACCCCGGCAACGGGCGGCCCGGTCAGATCGACCCGCCCGACGACGCCGTGATCGCCATCTGGCAAGGCGCCTGGCCCGACCTGCAGACCGCGTCCGTACGGCTGGAGGCGGCCGCGAGCGGCTGCACGGTGAGCCGGGCGGACCCACACCACGTCACGGTCGCGCTCGGCCCGGCCGAGCAGGTGACCTTCGACATCCCGTCCTGCCTCACGTTCGACGACGTCGCGCTGTTCGGCATCGCGCTCTGGCAGGGCGTCGACCCGAACGTGCCGCACCTGCCGGCCTTCCAGGACATCGTCGCCGGCCGGAACCGCCTGATCACCCCGCCGCGCACGGTCACCCTGGTGCACGCGGTGCAACACCCCCTCACCGACCCGAGCGGGCAGCTGACGCCCAGGCGGGGGCCCGGCGACCGCGACACCGTCCTCGGGACGGACGCCTTCGCGATCGACATCCCGAGCACCGGACGGATCGACCTGAACGCCGACTGGACCGACCAGGACGACAGCCCGCCGGCCGCACCGACCACCACCCGGCGGATGGCGCACGTCGGCTCGTACGAGGTCCAGCACCTGCCCCTGCTGGAGGCGCTCCCGGAGATCCGCCAGGAGTTCGGCGACACCCGCCACCACCACGTGAGCTACGCCGTGACGGCGGTGTCCCGCTTCGAGGACTGCTTCGCGCGCATCCTCGCCACCGACCCCGGTGCCTGCACCGCCGCCGGGCAACTCGGCGACATCGACGTGCCGAGCACCGTGCGCCCACCCGCCCCCCAACTGCTCGACTGCGTCCCGTCGTTCGGCTGGACCCGCACCACCGACGGGCAGCGGTCGCTCACCCGGCTGCGCCAGGGCGGCGGCCTGCGGGTCCTCCTCCAACGGCCCTGGTACGTCTCGGGCGACGACGAGGCCCTGGCCGTACTCACCTTCCCGCCCGGGCCGGTCCCCGCCGAAGCCCTGCGGTACGTCGCGGTCGCCGGACGCGACCCGATCCGGGACACCGGGGCACCACCCGCCGTCCTCACCGGAGCCCAGGTCAACGCGGCGCAGCGGGCCCAGGTGACCCTCCCCGAGCTGCACCGCCTGCTGGACGCCGCCCTCTACCCGGTCGAGTTCGACGCCGAGGGCGACCGCTGGTTCGCCGACCTCGACCTGACGCCGGTCGTCTCCGCCTCCTACTTCCCGTTCGTCCGGCTCGCCCTGGCCCGCTACCAGCGGTACACCATCCCGGGTGTCCCCGACGTGTCACAGGTGGTGCTGACCGAGCCCGTCCAACTCGCGCCGCAGCGGCGCCTCACGGTCACCCGCAGCGCGGGGCAGGCGGGCGTCGTCCTGGAGGGCCTCGGGCCGGGCGGCGCCGGGAACACCGTCCGGACCGAACTCCAGGTCCAGGACCCGGGGGTGACGGCGCCGGACGGCGTCACCGGCTGGTCCACCGTCCTGACGGCCTCCGCCGTCCTCGGGCAGACCATCACGATCAGCGTTCCGGACACCGGGCAGCGGGCCCAGCGCCTGGTCGTCCGGGAGTTCGAGACCCGGCCCGTTCCCGCCGGCGCCGACACCACCGGTCGACCCGTGTTCGTCGACGTCGTAGCCCTCGGAACGTGGTGACGGACGTCACCGCGGCTCCACGACCGAAGAAGCGATCATGGCAGACATCTTTCCCGACACCGGCCAGCTCCGGCTCGCGGACCAGGCCACCAGCGGCCTCCTGCCCCTCGTCGTGGACAAGGTGGCGACGTCCTGGTCCGTCCTGGTGGTGGCCATCGGCCCGAACTGCGCACCCCTGGGCGCGAGGCCACCGGACATCGAGCTGCGGGCGGGCTCCGGAGCGCTCACCACCGTCGCGCAGGCACCCGCCAAGTCGTCGATCGTCGACGGGACCGGGAGCGCGGTCGGCACCGCGTCGTGGACCAGGGACGCCAACGACGTCTTCACGGTGCAGATCGACATCTCCAATCCGGGGGAACGCCCCTGGGGCCTGCGGATCACGAACACCGACCCGCAGGAACTCGGCTTCGTCTGGTCCACGGGGAAGACCCCGGCGAAGGCCCAGCAGCCGCGGATCATCCTGGACCGCACCCCCCTGCGGATGACGGTGGCCTTGGGCGAGACCGTCCCGGACATCACGATCCCGATCTCCAACATCGGCACCGGACCGCTGCACGTGAACGGTCCGGGCGACCAGCCCATGGGTGCGGGCTACGTGCTGAAGAACTTCCCGGCCAGCCTCCCGCCCAACGCCTGCGACCACCTCCAGATCGGGATCAGCCCCGTGTCCGAACCGATCGTCACCAGCCTGCAGACCGCCGACTTCGTCCTGCCCTGCAACGATCCGGTGGCCCAGGAGGTCACCCTGCAGCTGTCACGTGACGAGAAGGGCAAGGACGTCAAGGACGTCAAGGACGTCGCCAAGGAGAACAAGGACGACAAGGACGACAAGGAGCGGAAGGAGGCCAAGGAGGACAAGGACGCATTCAAGGAACACCCCGCCGAGGGCATGCACCCGGCATCCGAAGTCAACCACCCGCCCGAGCACTTCATCCCCCCGGTGCAGCGCCCCGACCTCGCGGACAGCGCCCTGCGGGACGAACCCCCCGAGCCGGGACGGACCGAGAGGTAGGCGCCGCATGTGGCTGGTGCTCTGCGATCCGGCGGACCGGGCCGCCGTGTGGGCGTACGAGGGGCTGCGCGAGCGGGGGCTGGAACCCCTGGAACTGCTCTCCCCGCAGACCCTGCTCAGCTCCACCAGGTCGGTGCACCGCGTCGACCGCCTCGGCGCGAGCTTCGAGATCACCCTGCCCGACGGGCGCGTCCTGGACAGCCGTGACGTCGACGGCGTGCTCAACCGGGTGGCCTCCGCCCCCTTCGGGTACCTGCCGTTCACCACCCACACCGACGCCGCCTACGCCGCCCAGGAGCTGGACGCACTCCTGCTCAGCCTGCTCACCTGCCTGGCCCCGGTCTCGGTCAACCGGCCCGCCGGGTACGGACTGTGCGGCGCCTGGCGCTCGACCGCCGAGTGGACCGCACTCGCGATCAGAGCGGGGCTCCCCGCCCGGCCGGCCCGGATCTCCAGCAGCCCCGACGGCGAACCGCGAGCGGCCCCGACCGGGCGCGGCGACGTCCTGGTGCTCGGCGAGCACGTCTTCGGCGCACCCCCGGCCGAGGACGAGGAGCCGTACGTCCGGCTGGCCCGGCTCGCCGAGGTCGACCTGCTCGGGATCGACCTGCTCGGAGCCGACGTGCTCGGGGCCGACGTGGCCGGGGCCGACGTGGCCGGGGCCGACCTGCCCGGGGCCGACCTGCTTGGAGCCGGCCACCGCCGCGACGACGGTCGGTCGGCGGTCTTCGCGGGAGCGAGCCCCCTGCCCGACCTCCGCCCAGCCGGCGCCGCCTTCCTCGACCGCCTGTACGAACACCTCACCGGGCTCCCCCGGGGTGCGCCGTGATCGTCGTCTGCGGCATCGCCAGCGAGTCGCCGCTCGCCCGGGTCAGGGCCGAACTCGACAGCCTCGGCCTGCCGTACGCCATGCTCCACCAACGGCGCTTCGAGGAGCTGCCGTTCGAGGTGGAGGCCACCGGCACCGCCGTCCAGGGGCGCATCCCGTACGACGGCGGATCCATCGACTGCGCCACCGTCACCGGCATCTACCTCCGGCTGATGGAATGGCGCAGACTCCCCGAAGTCCGCGAGGCGGGCGAGGACACGGTACGCAGGTGCCGGTCCTGGCACACGGCCCTGAGCACCTGGGCGGAACTCGCCCCCGGCTGCGTGATGAACCGGGAGAGCGCGATGGCGTCCAACACGTCGAAGCCCCACCAGGCCCAGCTGATCCAGCAGTCCGGATTCCGGGCTCCGGAGACCCTGGTGACCAACGACCCGGACCTCGTCCACGAGTTCCACGCGCGGCACGGCGAACTGGTCTACAAGTCGATCAGCGGGGTCCGCTCGATCGTCCGGACGCTCGACCGGGAGGCCCTCGACCGGCTGCCGCTCATCCGCTACTGCCCGGTGCAGTTCCAGCGCTACGTCACCGGCACCAACGTCCGGGTGCACACGGTCGCCGGCGAGGTGTTCGCCACCCGGATCGAGACCGACCGGGTCGACTACCGCTACGCCCGGAGCGACGGCGGCCGGGCCGAACTCTCGCCCTGGCAGCCCCCCGACGACCTCGCCGAGCGCTGCCTGCACCTGGCGGCACGACTGGGGCTCGCACTCGCCGGCATCGACCTGATGCTGGCCGACGACGGCGAGGTCTACTGCTTCGAGGTCAACCCCTGCCCGGCCTTCAACTACTACGAGGCCAACACCGGCCAGCCGATCGCCCACGCCATCGCGCTCGCGCTCGCGCGGCACTGAGGAGAAGGAGACTCCGATGGCCCAGCTCGTCCTCACCGGCCAGATCCACGGCCAGACCACCACCCAGTGCAACTTCACCATCGCCGTGAACGGCGGTGACCAGGTCGGGCCGGACAGCGTGGTCCTGGACCAGTCGATCTTCAACATCCCGGACACCGACGCGTCGATCGACATCCAGGCGGCCGCCCTCGACCAGACCAAGTACGGCACGCCCACCGCCCACCTCGACATCGACTCCTCCGGCACCGTCCAGGCCACCTTCCCGCCCGACGGCAACTGGCCGCCACCCGCCGTCACGTCCTCCGACTCCGGCCAGACGATCCAGCTGACGGTCCACTTCTCGCCGCTGCGCGACGTCACCGAACAGGCACGCGTCAGCCTGGCCCAGACCGGCAGCGACTACCCGGGCAGCCCGCCCGCCCCACCACCCGGCGACATGAGCTTCCGCACCCCCGGCGTGGCGCTGCCGCCGGGGGCCTACTCCCCGCCCCCGGGCGTGACGGACAGCACCTTCATCGCCTCGCCGTCGATCAGTGGCGGCGCGATCCAGGTCGAGACCCGCAGCGTGACCCCCGGCGGCGAGGCCGTCGTCCTCCGACTCCCCGGCGTCGACGCACCGCAACTCGTCGCCGTCTACTGGCCCTCCGGCGTGTCCAGGGACCCAGGCGGACCGCCCGCGCCCTTCCTCGTCTACTTCCACCCGGGCATGGCCCAGAACTCCCCGGCCTTCTACAACGAACCCCGGGACCGCCACGACCCGACTACCGGCAGCACCTACCCCTTCGGCTGGGACTACCAGTTCTTCGGCCTGCTCAACTACCTCCAGTACATCGGCGACCCGTTCCTCACCAACCCCTTCGCCAAGGGCCTCCCGCTCCAGATCGACGGCGCCGCCCGGAACGTCGTGCTCGTGCTCCCGCTGATGCGGGTCGCCGGCAACCCCTGCGACGAGATCTCGTCGTTCGCGGACGCCACCGTCCTCCAGGAGTACCTTCCGGAGATCCAGGCCCTCATGTTCCGGCGCAGCGGCAACTTCCAGTTCGGACCGATCGGCCGCCTCGGCATGGCCTCCTTCAGCAGCGGCCACGCGGCCCTCACCTGCTTCCTCGGCAACACCGCCAACCAGGCCCACCCGCTCTACCTGGACACCCTCCAGGAGGCCTACCTGTTCGACCCGCACGCCGACCTGGTCTCCGAGACCCTCGCCCCGCTGACCCAGGTCACCGCCTGGGCCGGGCGCGGCACCTCCGGCACCAAGACCGCCCGCCTCTACACCCAGAACGACCCCGCCCAGCTCTCCCCGCTGCTCACCCAACTCGGCGTCACCGCCCCCGGCCCCGCCCCCTTCGACGCCGCCACCCCGGACGACCGCAACTCCCTCACCTCCCTCCCCCTCGCGGCCTGGAACACCCTCGCCACCCAGCAGGGCAGCGCCGTCCCGTACGCCAACACGGGCCAGGTGCACCAGGTGCTGCCGGCCCTCATGCTCACCGACGCCCTGCGCCGCAGCCGCTTCTGACCCGCCCCCCGCTCCCCGAGCCCTCCGCCGGCACACTCCTCGACCACCTCGTCGAGTGGCCGACGGCTCCGGGAAGGTGTGCCGCTGGATGGCCCCATGTCCGGGACGGGAGTGAGGAGTTGTCCCGGTTGTCCGGAGTCGAGCGGAAACGTTCCCGGGGTGGCTTTTGCAGCAGTCGCCACAGCGGGTCTACCGGCCGGTACGGGGAGTAGCGTCTCGTGCTGGCTCCCTGGGTCCTCGCGGGAGCTGCCCTGGCCGACGGATCACGGCCGCCGGCCGGGGCTGGACGTCGATCACACGTAGGTTGAGTATGCCCAAGCCCGACCGTAGCCATGGAGCGCGCCCGAAGGCGCCCTCGATGGCGGTGAACGCTATCAGTCCCGTCCCGCCGTCCGCGGGAGCGCAGCAGCTGTGCGGGCGGGTCATCGGGGTGTGCGGGGCGCGCGTGCCCGTGGCCCTTCTCGCTCTGGACGGCGCCTAGCGGTACGTCGCCGCGCTCGCCCTCGGCGCGCTCTCGCACGGCAGCGTTGTCACCTGGTGGCGGCTGACGCTGCGTTGACATCGGCCGGTGCGGGGAACAGCCGCACCCCCGCATTCCGCGCACCCTCCCGCGCACCCCCCGCCCGGCTCGCACGCCGGACTTCGACGGCCATCCCAGGATCTGCATATGCCACAGGCATCATCTTCTGGGCCCGGTACCGCCCCGGGCCCGCCCCACCGAACCCGCCGAACCGAACCCGACGCCGGATTCCTGGCGTTCGTGGCCCTTGTATACGACCGCTACCTCGACTACGCCACGGCCCGGCTGAGGGACGGCGCGAGCGGCGCGGCCGCCGTCGAGGAGGCTCTCGCCCACGCCCACGCGCGCTGGGCGGTCCTGCTCGCCGGTCCCTCGCCCGCCGGTGACGCCTGGTGCGTGCTGCGCGCCGCGGTGACCGCGCACCGCCCCCGCCCCGGCGCCACCGCGTCGCGGCCAGGACCGGTCGACCTGCTGCACCGCCACCTGCCGGACCCGCTGGCCGACGCCGCCCTCCTCCACCACGGGCTCGGTCTGTCCGTCTTGGACGTGGCCCGCCTGATGGGCACGGACCCCGGCGCGGTGAGGGCGGGGCTCCGCAGCGCTGACCGGCTGATCGCCGCAGGCGGGGCCTTCTCCCTGATGGAAGGGAGGGTGCCCAGGGCCTGAACGACATCGCTGCCACCCGCCGCCACACGTTGTGCGCGGGCGGATGGCGGCGCACAGGACTGTCCAGCGCCGCGCCGCGCGCCACCCCCTTTGGGTGATGCACCGTCAGGCACGTGGCGCTTTCAGTCATGCGATCTTTACAATGGGCGCTCAACAGCCGTGCGGCCTGCGATGGTTGCCAGGAGCGAGGGGCGCTGTGGGGTCCAAACGTGAGATCGACGTCACCGTGCCCAGTTCGGCACGCATCTACGACGTGTTGGCGGGCGGGAGCCTGAACTTCGACGCCGACCGCGCCGCCGCCGAGTGCCTGCGCGAGCGGGTGCCGGACGTCGACGCACTCGCACTCGCCAACCGGTCGTTCCTGCACCGCGTGGTGCGGGCGCTGGCCGCCGAGTACGGCATCCGCCAGTTCCTCGACTGCGGTTCGGGCCAGCCGATGACGCTCAACGTCCACCAGATCGTCCAGGCCGTCGACCCTAGGTCGCGCGTCGTCTACGTCGACAACGACCCCATCGTGATCGCCTACGGTCGCGAATCCCTGGACGAGAACGACCGCACCGCCATGCTCAACGCCGACATGACGGACACCGAAGGCATCTTCGAGCACCCGGCCGTCAAGGAACTGCTGCGTCCGGACGAGCCGACCGCCGTCCTGTTCGTCGCCTCGCTGGAATGCCTTCCGGACTCCGCCCAGCCGCGCAGCGTAGTGCGACGCATCGTCGAGCGCCTGCCCTCGGGCAGTTTCGTGGTCATCAGCCACGCCGTCAGCGGCGACCCACAGCTGCGTGGCGACGTCACCAGGATCATGGCCGAGCAGACCGGCGAACTCTGGGGCCGGGTACGGGAACAGTGGGAGGTCGACGCCTACTTCGACGGCCTGGCCCTCGAACAGCCCGGCCTGGTCGACGTCGCCGACTGGCGCCCCGAGTCAGCCCTTCAGCAGGCCCTGCGCTCCAGCCAGTGGCAGCAGTACGGGGGCATCGCCCGCGTTCCGCATCCTCAGTCGGCCGACTAACGTCCCTCGAACCGCTTCAAGGCCTGCGTCAGGATGTCCATGCTGCGCCGCCGGTGGGCCGCGCCCTGGCTGATCTTCAACATCAGCTGTACGTAGGATTCCATGTCCGCGCTGGCGTTCTTGCCCTTGCGCACCTTCTTGCGCGCGCTGGGCTCCCCGGTGTCGGCGGGGTGGTAGGTGGACGAGCTGAGGCCTTCGATGTAGACCATCTCGGGCGGTCCCTCGGGCTGGAACATCAGGTGGGTGAGACCGCTGACGGGCGTTGCGATGGTCTGGTCGAGTGGCACGACGCGTACCTTCACGCTCGGCATGTCCGCCACGTGCAGCAGGTGACGCACCTGCGCCGCCATGACGGCGGGACCGCCGATCGTCAGCTGCAGCGCGAGCTCGTTGATCATGAGGACCGTTCGCGCGGGCGGCGAAGCGAAGAAGCGCCGCTGCCGCTCCATCCTGGCGCGGACCCTGTGCTCCGCGCGCTTCTCGTCGACGGCCAGGTGGTGGCCGGCGATGATGCCGCAGGCGTAGTCCGGTGTCTGCAGGAGCCCGGGGATGATCGTGGTCTGGTAGGAACGCAGCTCCCGGGCGACCGGCTCCAGCCCCAGGTAGGTGCTGCAGTGCGCGGCGACAGCACCCTCCCACTCCGGGGCCTCGAACCATTCGAGTTGCCGGCCCCGCTCGACCAGGTCCTGTAGCTCCCGCAGTTCCCTGGAGTCGATTCCGTAGACCTCGGCGAGGGTGGCGACGATCTCGCCGGAGACCGGCGTCTTGGCGGACTCGATGCGCGACAGCGTCGAGTACGACAGTTTGGATTCCGGCAGCAGGATCTTGCCGTGCGCGGCCGCCCGCTCCTGGGACAGGCCTCGCCGGTCACGGGCCCGGCGCAGGCGTTCTCCCAGGACCACCCGGTCCGCCGTGGGAGTGCCCCGCACCGGCGGCGCCGGCTTCTCGGCGCGAGGGTTCAGCGGCAGGACGGCGGCGAGGCCGTGGTCGCTGGAGCCTTCCGCGGGCTGGAGCGGGCTCTCGCCTTCGGCCGCGCGAGCGCCGATGGGGCGCTCGTCGGCGGGAAATTCGGCAGATTTGGAAATGGACGACACGCGGACTCCGTAGGCGATTCGGGTGGCCTGACACCAATGGCCCACATCCTCCCACACGCCGTGCCCGCGTGCCGTCACGCGGCAGAATCCCGGTCAGAATATGAAGCTAATCTGACTTATCTGATTCTTGAATCTCCCTTTAGGCGATCAAGTGGTCGAACTCGTTCCGCTTGGCGCCGTCGAGGAACGCCCTGATCTCACCGCGCGTGACGATCAGGGCGGCACCCTCTGGGTCGCGGGAGTTGCGGATGGCCACGTCGCCGGTCGGCAGCCCGGCCAGCTCGACGCACTCGCCACCGTCTCCGTAGCTCGCCTGCGCCTTGACCCAGGCGACATCCTCGATCAGCGCGGCCGACATTCCATTGGTGAAGCCCTGCATGTGACCTCCCGCATTCGACGTACTCGACTGGCGGCCTTCGGGTATGACCGGAGCCCGATCCGGACATCCCTCGGACAGCCTGGGGTGCTGCAATTGCAGCACCCCGTGAGCCATGAATGCTAGCCATTTATTTTCGAACACCGCACCGGCCGAATGGGGGATCTGAATAGCGATTATCTGCTTAAATTCGGCTGCTGATCGGCGCGGCATGGTCGGGGGCGGGGAGGGCGGTTACCGGCATCGGGGGCTGCATCCTGGTGCCTGTCGGTCCGTCAGGCCGATCCCGCCCGGAGTCGGGGAGTGCCGGGACGGCGCGGTGAGCGACGTGTAGTGCTCGGTTCCGAGGATCCGATACCTGACGTCCTCGGGCAGGCGGGCCAGGATTCCGGGGAGCGGGCGCTCTCCCTCGACTTGGCTGCGGTGGGCCGTGATCGCGGCCCACTTCTGGTCCAGCCACTGGCGTACATCGCATGTCACGTCGGCCAAGGTGTCCGGGACGCTCAGCACGGATTTGCCGACCCGGTTCAGGAGGGGCCCGAGGTCGGCGATCGCCGAGTGGGGGTGGGTGGCCAGGTGGACGGCGGCGGGCTGCCAGGGTTCCCCGGCGTCCGGGTAGAGGTGTTCGAGTCCGGAGGCGGCGACGGCCAGCAGGGTCGCCCGGTGGGTCTGCCGGTGGTCCGGGTGGCCGGTCAGTTGCCCGTAGGCGTCGTGGGTCAGCACGATGTCGGGCCGAACCGCTCGGATGTGCCGCACGATGTCCTCGACCACGCGGTCGACGGGAGCGTCGCACAGCCGCGGCCGGCCGGGAGCGGACTGCGGGACGCGGGCGTCGGCGTAGCCGAGCATCCTCGGTCCGCCGGCGCCCAGGATGTCCAGGGCCTCGGCGAGTTCGGCGGCGCGGTGGCTGCCCTCGGCCCACGTGACGGTGACGACAGCCGTCCGGGCCCCGGACGCGGCGTGCTGGGCGAGGGCGCCGCCGACGAGCAGCGATTCGTCGTCCGGGTGCGCGAGCACGGCGAGCAGGGACGGCAGGGGTGGCACGGCAGGTCTTCCCTGTTCGGCCGGCGCCGGGCGAGCGGCTGGTGACGGCTGCCCGGGGCGAAGACGGGCGGCGAGGGCGGCCATGTCGGTGGTGAACCGGTCTGCGAGGTCGACGCCGGTCTCCTGGGCGATGACCATGAGCGAGAACAGGCAATCGGACAGCTCGTGGCCGATCGCCCCGGCACTCGCGGCCACGTCGGCGCGGTGGCCCTGGTGGGCCATGACCAGCTTCGCGAGGTCGCCGACGTCGCCGGTGAAACCGAGGACGAAGTCCGACAGGCCCCAGGTGCGGCCCAGCTTGCGCCGGTTGATCTCGTCGTAGAGGTCGCGGACTTCGCCTGCGGCGGCGCACATCTCGTCCCAGGTGGGCATCGGCTGCTCCGTTTCGGGTGCGTGGTCAGGCGGGATCGGCGGCGGGTGCGGTCCTGTCCCGCTGGTCGGGGATCTCGGTGGCGTACTGGCGGGCCTGGAGGAGGTAGGAGGAGCGGTAGCCGCTGTTCGGGTCGGCCATCAGCTGCGCGTGGGTGCCCTGTTCGGTGAGCCGGCCCTCGCGCAGGACGTAGATGAGATCGGCGCCTGCGGTGGCGGCGAGGCGGTGGGTGATCAGGATGACGGTCAGGCCCTGGTCGGCGAGTTCGCGGATGCGGGTGAACGCGGCGATCTCGGACTTCGCGTCGAGGGCGGAGGTGGGCTCGTCGGCGATCACGAGGTGGGTGGGGCGTCCGCCGGGCCCGGTGGTGGTGGCCCGGTGGTGGGTGCGGGCCATGCCGACGCGCTGCCACTGACCGCCGGACAGCTGGACGCCGCCCTTGAAGCCGCGGGCGGCGAGGGTGTCCCAGCCGTTGTCCTGGGCGTCGATGATCGGGTGCAGGTCGGCGTAGTCGGCCGCGCGCTTGAGCAGGGCCGGGTCGTCGCCGTGTTCGGGTCGGCCGATCAGGACGTTGGCCCGCAGGGTGAGCGGCCACTGCTGGAAGCCCTGTTCGAGGACGGCGGAGGAGGCGAACAGCTGGTCCCGGTCGGCGGTCGCGGCATCGACGCCGTCCCACAGCATCCGGCCGGCATCGGGCAGGTAGAGGCCGGTGAGGATCTTGACGAGCGTCGACTTGCCGGAGCCGTTGTCGCCGACCAGGGCGACGACCTGCCCGCGCGGGATCCGCAGGGTGATGTCGGACAGGGCCGGGCTCGTGCGGCCGGGGTAGGTGAAGGTCACTCCCTCCAGGGTGATGGCCGCGGGGCGGCGCGGGAGGTCGGTGCCGCCGGCGGGGATGGCGCGCCGGTCGGCCTCGCGCTGGAGGCGGTCGAGGTCGGTGACGAACAGGGCCTCCTCGTACAGGTTGTTGACGGTGCCGACGAGGGAGGTGATGTCGGCGGCGCCGGTGCGGATGCCGACGACGGCGGTGCCCGCGACGGCGAGCGCCATCTGCCCGTCGTGGACGAGCCAGCCCAGGACGGCGAAGGTCGCGGCGGCGGCCAGCCCGGAGAGGACGGAGGCGAGCAGGGAGGTGGTCGCGGTGGCGCGGGCGAGGCGGTTCTGCTCCTGCTCGGACGCCTCGGCCATCGCGATGTAGTGGCCCAGGATGAACGGGCCGATGGCGTGGACGCGGACCTCGGGCGCGGAGTGCGGCTGGGTGAGCAGTTGGGCGAGCAGACTGGCGGCCCGGTGGTGCTGGAGCCAGGCCATCACGGAGCCGTAGCGGCGCCGGGCGGAGCGGACCGCGCCCCACCCCTTCGGCGCGGCGATGAGCACCAGCATGGGCAGCAGCACCGGGTCGAGGGTGAGCAGGACGCCGCCGGCGGCCACCATGCCGAGCAGGGCGGTGAGGACGGCGATGCTCTGGCCGATCAGGCGCCGCACGGCCGCCGTGCCGTACCTGGCGGATTCCAGCAGTCTGCTGAACTCGGGGTCCTCCACCGCGGCCAGCTCCACGCGGGCCGCGCGGCGCAGGTAGGCGACGGTCGCGGCCCGCTCGGTCTTGGGCTCCAGCCGGCCTCCCGCCCAGGAGGAGACCACGCCCAGCACCGCGGACAGCGCGGAGGCGCCGCCGATGGCGAGGGCGGCCGGCAGGGCCGCGCGCAGCAGTTGGTCGGTGCTGCCGGAGGCGAACAGGGAGGCGAGGGCGCGGTTGGTGGCGAGCAGGCCGAAGGCGGAGGCCAGCGCCCGTCCGGTTTCGGCGACGGCGATGGACACCAGGGCCACCCGGTCGGCCTGCCAGGCCAGGCGCAGGGCGGTGCGGAGCATGCCGGGGATCTGGCGGGCGACCGTGAGGAAGCTGATCCTGAGCATGGTCTGCTCATGGGAGGTGAACCCCCAGTCGGGGAGCAGCCGTCCGCCGAACAGGAACTGCTCACTGTCGGAGACGTGGTCGGCCGGCGGGGGTTCGGCCGGCGGCGGTTCGAACGGCGCGGGTTCGGCCGGCGGGGGTTCGGACGGACGGGACTTCAAGCGCTCTCCTCCACAGTGCGGTTGAGGCGGGGCAGGGGCGTCATCCGGGTTCGCCCGGCCGGCGGGGTTCGGAGACGAGGTACTCGGCGACGCCGGTGCGGCGGGCGGTGAGCGAGGCGCGGAGCGTGCGCAGTCGGCGCGGGGTGACGATGCGCCCCCACTCCCCGACGGTGCGGACGGCGTGACCGCTGTGCTCGGCGGGGTCGGGGGTGATGCGTTCGAGCTCCTTGTCGGTGAGCCGGCCGCCGTCGAAGGTCACGCCGATCTTCCAGGGCCACGGCGGCTCCGGCGGGGTGAAGGAGAGCATCAGGAGGCGAGGGGCGTCGTCGAGGGCGGCGGGGACGAAGCCGATCTCCTCGGCGGTCTCGCGCAGCGCGCACGTCCACGGGTCCTCGCCGTCGTCGAGGAGGCCGCCGGGGTACTGGTATTCGCCCGGGTGGTGGACGGAGGTGAGCAGCAGCGGCCGGTCGTGGCGGTCGGTCAGGAAGACGCCGGCATAGGAGATGCCGTGCGGCAGGGTGGGGACGAACCGCTCGGGCGGGACGAAGACCACGGTCAGGCTCCTCGCTGGTCGTGACGGCAGGGGTGGCCGAGCCGGGTGCGCAGGTCGGCGGCGAGGCGTTCGGCCCGGCCGGGGTCGTCGGGCAGGATGCCCGAGCCCTCGGCCATCAGCGCGTGGAACTGCTGCTGCTCGTACGGGATGCCGGGCGGTAGGGCGGCGATGTGCCAGTGGACGTGGGCGTTGCCCTGCATGCTGCCCAGGCTCAGCACGTAGAGGCGCTCGGTGGGGACGGTCGCGGCGAGCGCGGTCGCCACCCGGTGCACGACCAACTGCAGGGCGAGGTACTGGTCCTCGGTGAAGCCGCTGATGGTGTCCTCGACGTGGGTGCGCGGGGCGACCAGGAGCTTGCCGGGCAGGGTGGGATAGCGGTCGAGGAAGGCGACGTGCACGCCGTCGTCCAGGACGATCCGGTGTTCGTACCCGGGCTCACCGGCGAGCATCGAGCAGATGAAGCAGGGGCCGTTGCGGGCCCGCTCGTTGTAGGCGTCGAGGTCGAAGGCGGTCACCGCGTCCAGCCTTCTGCACCGGGGCGCAGCGCCATGTAGCCGTCGACGGGGTCGAATCCGAGGGTGCGGTAGAGCGGGGCTCCGGTTTCGGTGGCGCGCAGCTCGATCGATCCGCAGCCGCTGTGCCGCAGTGCCTGGACCAGGGCGGTGGTGACGGCGCGGGCGTGCCCGCGCCGTCGGTGGGCCGGGTCGGTGGCCACGGTGTGGATCCGGGCCCACCGGCCGGTGGGGTGGGTGGGGCCGCGGTAGCCGCGGTAGACGATGCCGATGGCGCAGGAGGCCAGCGTGCCGTCGTCGGCGGGGACGACATAGGCGAGCAGGTTCGGGTCGGTGCCGAGCCGCTCGCGCATGTCGTCGCGGAAGGTGGTGCGCCAGTCGTCGGTGAGCCGGGCGCCGTCGAGCACCGCGACGCGCAGGCGCAGCAGTTCGTCGGCGTCCTCGGGGCCGGCGGGGCGTACGGGGGATCCGGTCATGCGGGACTGCCTCCGGGGTTCGGTGGGTCACTCGGGTGGTTGTCGGGGGAGGCCGAGGCGGACGAGGCGGACGAGGCGGACGAGGTGTCGGTCGGTGCCGCCGTCGGGCCGCTGCACGGCGTGGTAGGCGTACGGGATCCGGCTGGGGTGGGGAAGGTGACGGTGCCTTCCTCAGTCCTGGACCAGGTCGCGGGGGTCGGCCCCCTCGGCCCAGCCGTGGGTGGAGAACCCGCGGCCACCGGACAGGTACGCGGACAGGGCGGCGTGGGAGGACGGGAACATCGGCAGCGGCAGCTCGCCCGCGGGCGACCACACCACGGCGAGGTGCTTGCCGGGTTCGGTGTTCGTCAACTCGCCCTGCCAGGCGGTGGCGAGGAACACCGACAGCAGGAAGGGACCCTTGCCGTCCCAGCCCTGGCGGACCTGGATCGTGTGGACCAGCCGCAGGTCGCGCGGGTCGACTTCCAGCCCCGTCTCCTCCGCCAGTTCACGGGCGGCGGCCTCGTCCAGGCGCTCGCCGACCTCGACCTTGCCGCCGGGGATCGTCCACACCGGCGTCGTGCTCCAACTGTTCGTCGCGTAGTTGATCGTCGCGACCCGGCCGCCACTCCGGTCGTGGACGATGACGGCCACCGCCTGTCGCAGGCTCTCCACAGCACTACCTCCAAGGGCGCTCGATCAAAGGGGACTTGGGGACTTCACGGGGCCGACGCCGGTCCGTGCAGCGGCTCCAGGGCGGTGCGGGGTGAGCTGGAGCATCACGCGCACGGGTCGGCTGGGCGGCCGACGGGGCCGACGGGGCTGGGCCGGGTCACGAGGCCTCCCCGGTGGGCTGGTCGGCCGCTGCGGCGAGCAGCGGCAGGTAGTGGTGCAGGTAGGGCGGGACCTTCAGATCGAGCACCTCGTCGAAGGGCACCATGCGCACGGCCAGGCCCTCGTCACCGAGCCGCAGGTCGCTCTCGGGGCCGTCCCGGACGGCGTGCAGGACGCGGGTGAGCGGGAGGCCGAGGTCCTGGTGCGGGCCGGGGAGGGTCCGCAGCCCGGTGATCTCGACGCCGGCCTCCTCGCGGACCTCGCGCACCGCGCTCTCCTCGGCGTTCTCGTCCCCCTCGCGCCAGCCGCCGATCGGAGTCCAGTAGCCGGGCCAGGCCATGCCCGGCCTGTCTTCGCGCAGGTGCATCAGCAGTCGACCCGCGCGGTCGGTGACGAAGACCAGGACGCCCTCGAAGTCGTCGCCATCCGGGGCGGGGCGCTCCAGGTAGAGCGGGACGCCGCAGCGGTGGGCGCGCAGCACCTGCCGGAGCCGCTGGTAGTGGACGGGGGTCATCCGGGAGCGCCAGTCGTGGGCCGTCTCGAACCGGAACTCGGTGTGCTCGGCCGGATCGAGCCGGATCCGGGCCTGCTGCTCCACGGTCAGCGTGCCGCCGTCGAACACGTAGCCGGCGACCGGGACCGGGTAGTCGGCGTCGGCCTGCGTGTGGATCACGGCGACCAGGCGCCGCCGGAGCACCTGCGGGTTCTCCGCGGCCAGGTCCAGGCCCAGCTCCTCCCGGGCTTCGCGCAGCGCGGCGTCGAAGGGGCTCTCGCCGTGCTCGACGTTGCCGCCGGGCATGTTCCACACGCTCGGGTCGACGGTCGAGCGCATCCCGAGGACGCGGCCGGCGGGGTCGGTGACCAGGAAGGAGCCGTAGGCGCTGGGCCGGGCGATGGTGGTCAGGTAGCCGCCGACCGGCCGCCAGCCCGGGATCGCCAGGCGGCCGGTCAGCCACTCGATCACCGCGCGTTGGCCGTCGCTGGTCGTGGGCAGCCGGTCCGCTGGAGCCCACTGGTGGGAGTCGTGGTCGCCGGAGAGGACGACCGGGGTGCCCTCCGGAACGACGGTGGCGAAGACGAACTGCCGCACGCGCCGGCCGTTCGGGTCGGTGAGGTGCAGGCTCCGCGCGTACTCCAGCGGCAGCCCGGCAAGCCCGGTCTGCTCGGCCAGTTCCCGCGCCGCGCCCGCCGCCACGGGCTCGCCGTCCTCGTGGCCGCCGCCCGGGTACTCCCACAGGCCGGGCAGGACGTCGTGCGCGGCCCGGCGGATCATCAGGATCCGGCCGCAGGTGTCGCGGACCACCACGCCGACGCCGATCCGTTCGGCGCCCTCGCGGAAGGCGAGGCCGGTCAGCATGTCGAAGTCGATCACCGGGTGGGCTCCTCGGTCTCTCGGGCGGGTGTGTTCCGCCGGTCGGTGCCGGTCTTCGCCGCAGCTCCTCCGAACACCGTCGGCGCGCGGGCGCGCAAGTGTGCTGGAAGAAGGCGATCCGACGTCCAAGTTTCTTTCTGCGGAGCTGAGTTAAGGAACCTCCTAGAGGTTGGCGGTCTCCGATGATGGTGCTGTTCGAGCGCGGCGTTCAAGCGGATTACCTCCGGGCGAGCCCGGGTCGAACGGGGAGGTTTCGAGCACCTCCGGGCGCGGCCGAGGGCGTCCTCCAACTGGCCACGGACGGGCTCGTACAGGTGCGGAGCCCAGCGCGCAGGCGGCGAGAGCCTGTTCGAGCCCGGCTGTCAGACCGGGTTCGAGGCGGTCACGGACGCCCGGGCAGCCGAGGAGGTCAGGCAGCGCGTAGCCGTCGCCGGATTCACCCGTTCGGATGATCGTCGAGCGCCGGCCGTCCACCTCCGCACCGTGGCGCAGTGCAAGGGGCAAGCAGGGCGAGGGGGCCGGCGATGCCGTGTGCTTCCCTGTCGAGTTCTTCTGTTCATTCATCAGGGCCCCGGACCAACGGATGCGGAGCGATCGGTCCCGGCTTCCCGCAGTGCCGGTTCCTCGTCGTCTGCCTGTCGGGCCCGGGGCCGGTCTCACGGACCGTGCATGGCAGACTGCGTCCCCGTGATCGATGAATTCGCCAAGGAGTACTTGCACAGTGATCTGCGCGATGTCCGGGAGGCGCTGGTCTGGAAGCTCGACGGGCTGTCCGAATACGACGTCCGCCGACCTCTGACCGGCTCGGGCACGAGCCTCCTCGGACTGGTCAAGCACCTCACGAACATCGAGTACCGGTACTTCGGCAACGTCCTCGGCCGCCCGTGCCCGGAGCCGCTGGGTCGGTGGGACGACGAGCGGCTCTGGGCCGAGGCGATGTGGGTGACCGAGCACGAGACCCGCGAGGAGATCGTCGGCCGGTACCGCCGGGTCGCGGAGCACTCCGACGCGACGATCGACGCCCTCACCGTCGAGGCACCGGGCTACGTGCCCTGGTGGCCCCGTCCGAACGTCACATTGTTCAGCGTCCTGGTGCACGTGCTCACCGAGACCAACCGGCACGCCGGGCACGCCGACATCCTGCGCGAGCACCTCGACGGCGCCACCGGGACCGAGGCGAGCCACGCGAATTCGCAGCCCGACGCCGCGTTCCGGCAGTCCCGGTTCGCCGAGGTCGAGCGGGCCGCCAGGGCGGCGGTGGGCACACCCTGACGAGCCTAAGCGGGCGTTTGGAGAGCTCTACTCCTGTGACGACATCCACGAAGCCTTCCTCACTCGCGGATGCGCACTCATCTGCTGGCGGCGGCTTGTCTCCCTACCTTGACAGCATCGGAACCCAGTGATCCATCACCTGGCACAGGCACAGGCGCTGACGATGGTCGGCAATCCAGTGGTCAGCACGGATCCGGCCAGACGCCCCGCTCGGACAGGTGGAGCACGAGGGCGGCGATGTTCCAGGCGTCGTCCTCGCCGCTGTGGTGACGGCCTTCGAGTCGCCGTCCGGCGAGCTCCAGGGCCTTCGCCATGCCGGGGCGTTTGCGCAGGCCGTATGCCTCGGTGAAGGTCGTTTTGGCGTTGGTGTGGTGCCGGCCGAAGGGATACGGCGTCCCGGTGGCCTGGCACTGCCGGGTGAACTGGTTGCGGTCGTAGTCGCCCCAACTGGCCCACGGGCGTGCCCCGGCGTGGTGTTCGGCCGCCAGGAGCCGGCACGCTTCGGCGAAGCCGACCCCTGTGTCGACCTCGTGCTGGGTGAGGCCGGTCAGTTCCGTGCAGAACTCGCTGACCGTGGATCGGGCGGGCCGCACCAGGATCCGGTGGCGGGCGAGGCGTTCGCCGGCGTCCAGATCGACGACGGTCAGTCCGATCTCGATGATCTCGCTGACCGCTCCCCGCGGTTGGCCGCCGGCCCAGCAGGTTGCTTCGACGTCCACGACGTTCAGGAGGCGCTCGGCCCCGGTGCTGTCCATGGCGGGAAGCGTAGGGAGGAGCGGCGGCCGCGGCACCTGGTTTTGCCTGCCGGGGTGCGGGTGCGCCGCGGCCCCGCACCCCCGGGTACGGACGGCGGTTGCGGCAGGTCGAGACCAGCCGGGACGGAGCGACGCCGAGGTGCTCGCCCGGCTGCGACGGCGGCGACGGCGGCGCGGCGACCGTGATCCGCTCGGTTTCGGTCTCGCCGAGATCGCTCCGCTGGTGGCCCCGCTGCTGTGGCTGACCCTGGACCGGGCCCGCGAGAAGCTCGCCGAGAACCTGGTGGAGGTCGCCTCGCGCGGATCGTCGGCGCTGTGGCGGCGGGTACGGCGGCGGGTACGGCGGCGCGCCGGTCGGCTCCCGACGTCATCCCGCCACTGGCCCGTGATCAGCATCGTTTGGTCCACCGCATGGTGCTCGACGCGGCCGGGGAAGCCGGGCTCTCCCCGGACCTGGGGCGGCGGATCGCCGACGGCGTGGTGGCCGGTCTCGCACTGGCCGACCCGGACGAACAGCCGGACGAACGGCCGGACGAGACGGCGGAGGGCGGCCCGGGCCACGTGTCGGGGGAACGATGACCGGTGCCGGGCCGCGCCCGGCCGCCTGTCCCGGCTCCAGCCCGCCGCGTTGCACCGCTGACCCGTGAGAACACCCGCGTTCCGGGCCGGAAGGAGCGTCCGGACCACCTGGCACGAGCCCGCTTGCCGGCCCTGGGCCCGGCGATCGGCCACCACGGCCCCGCGCCCTCGTGGGCGCGGGGCCGGCTGTTGCGCGGCGGTCCTCAGTGCACGAGGAGGGCCTTGACGCCCGAGAGCACCTGGATCAGCTGGTACCGCCCGTCGCCGGGGCCGCAGGAGGGCTTGGTGTCGGGGGTGTTGGAGATGTTCGTCCCGGCCTTGAAGCGTCCGTCTCCGCTCGGGGCGAAGGTCGTGAGGTGGTCGCGGTAACCGTCGAAGTAGTACATGCACTGGTGCAGGTTCAGGTACCGCCCGGTGGTCAGGTCCAGGGCTGTGGCGCTCGACAGCAGGGGGATGGGGTGGTCGGTGCCTCCGCCGCCGCAGCTGACGGTGGTGTCAGGGGAGTTGGAGATGTTGGTGCCGGCGACGAACTTGACATCGGTGGTCCCCACCACCGTGGTGAGGTGGTCCTGGTCGAAGTCGCTCCAGAAGATGCACTGGTGCAGGTTCAGGTAGTGCCCGGACGCCAGGTCGTAGGGTTCGGCGGCCGTGTAGACGTTGGGCTCGTAGCGCCCGTCCCCGGGGCCGCAGACGGCGGCGGGGACGGGGGTGTCGGAGACGTCCGTTCCGGCCCTGAACCGCCCGTCCAGGCTCGGGACCAGGGTTGTCATGAGGTCGAAGTTGCTCGCCCCGAGCGGGCTGTTGTAGACGCACTGGTGCAGGTTGAGGTACCGGCCGGCCGGGGGCTGCGAAGCGATGGGGGTGGGGCCGGCTGCGGCGGGAGCCGGACCGGCCAGTGCAGCGACGGACAGGGCGGCGGCTACGAGCGCAGCGGAGCGCGGGGCGAGGCTCATGGGGATTCTCCGTGACGGGGCGCGGCCACCTCGGGCGAGCAGCCGTCACGCAGGAGGCTTCCCAGGGCGCAGCGGCCCGGGGCGCCACGCTTGTGGAACTTCACCTGAAACGACCGGGCGGCGGGGGTGGTGAATCTCGTCCCGGGCCGCTGGTGAGTTTCGCCTCGGCTCCGGTGAGTTTCGGGTGTTGCCGCAGGTCAGGGGCTGGTGAGAACCCTTCACGCTACGCCGTCCGGGTGATGGCGGGATTCGGCACCTCGGCGCGGTGGGCAGAGCCCGCGGCATGACGACACCTTCGCGGTGCCGCCCGGCCGCTCCCCATGACGGACCTCGTCGTGGCGGGTCTACTGCGTGCTGGGCGAGTATGCGAGCTGCAGGCGTGGTGCTGGCGGCAGCGGTGTAGGCGCTCCCGTCTCCGGTGCGGCGCGGAACGCCTCGATCACGTAGGCAGCGAAGCGGCGAGAGGACGTGAGCAGGGCGGCACGCGGCGCGTCTTGGAGGCCCCGGTGGGCCATGAGCATGAGGATCAGGTCGTCGACGACGAAGCCGGGGCGGAGCTGGCCGGTGTCCTGGGCGCGGCGGGTCAGTTCGGCAACCCCGCGCGAAGTCCGCTCTCGGTCGGCGGCGAAGTCCATGGCCTCGGGGAAGGCTGTCATGAAGGCGTCGGCGAATCCCCGGCTGTGTGCGTGGAGTTCGCAGATGCGCTCGACCAGGCTCCGGAATCCGTGCCACGGGTCCGGGTCTGCGAGGGCGTCGCGGACGGTGGCGTGGCAGGCTCGCCGCTGCTCGGCGAAGGTCTCCACGATCAGTGCCTGCTTGGTCGGGAAGTGCCGGTACAGCGTGGCGGGGCCGACGCCTGCCTGCCGGGCGACCTCGCGCATGGGCGCGTTCAGGCCCTCCTCGCTGAACACCGCGCGGGCGGCGTCCAGGATGCGGGCCCGGTTGTCGCGGGCGTCGGAGCGCGCGATGTGAGGCAAACGGTCGGTCATGGCCTCTCACTTTAGCCAATTGGACGGGGGCGTCCGTTACGGTCCGATGGCGGTGGCGCCGCCCCGCCCCGGCACCCTGCTGATGGTGCCTCGGGCGGGGGAGCCGGGTTCGCCGCTCTCGGTCGCAGCAGTTGTGGCCCGTTCGTTCACCGGCCTAAGGAGCAGAGATGAAAGCTGTCGTGATCAGGGAGTTCGGAAATCCTGACGGTCTGGAGGTCGTCGACTTGCCCGTGCCCGTCCCTGCCCCGGGGCAGGTGCGGATCACCACGGAGGCCATCGGGGTAGGCGGCGTGGACGCCGTGATCCGCCGGGGAACGCTCGCCGCGTACGGCTTCCGGGAGGGCCATCTCCTGGGCAGCGAGGTGGCGGGTAGCGTCACCGCGGTGGGAGAGGGCGTGGACGCTTCGTGGACGGGGCGGCGGGTGTGGGCGTTCACCGGCCTGTCCGGCGGGTATGCCGAGCAGGCCGTCGCCTCGGTCGAGGACGTCCTTCTGCTGCCTGACGGCCTGACCGGCGCGGACGCGGTGACTCTCGGCGGTTCCGGTGTGGTCGCCCACTTCGCCCTGGACCGCGCTCGTTTCGCGCCCGGCGAGACGGTGCTCGTGCGCGGTGCGGCGGGCAGCATCGGGATCACGGCGGTCCAGCTTGCAGCCAAGGGCGGTGCGGGCGCGGTGGCGGTCACCACCTCATCGGCGGAGCGTGGCACCCGCCTGCGGGACCTGGGCGCGACCCATGTCCTCGACCGCTCCGGCGAGGGCGGCTCGGACGCACCGGCGGGTTTCGACGTGGTGATCGATGTCGTGGGGGGTCCTCAGCTTTCCCTGTTCCTGGACCGGTTGAACCCGAACGGGAGGTATGTGGCTGTCGGCGTGGTCGGCGGGCAGCCGCCGGCGGACTTCGGCATGCGGCTGATGGACGCCTTCCGCAAGTCGCTGTCGTTCGCCACCTTCAGCTCCGACACCGTGCCCGGCTCCGACAGGCAGGCGGTGCGGTCGTCCCAGTTCGATGATGCCGCGCACGGGGACCTGCGCACGGTCGTGCACGAGGTGCTGCCGCTGGACCAAGCGGTGCTGGCTCACCGAGCAATGGACGCGGGCAAGGTATTCGGCAGGGTCGTGCTGGCGCCCTGAGCCGGGGCAGGAACGGTGTTCGCGGCGCACTACCGCAGCAAGGCCGACCTGGTCCGCGCCGGCGGGTGACTCCCGTTGAGGGGCTGGTGTGCGGGGTCGGCCGTACCCGGGCGTTTCCGTCCGGGTGTCCGGGGTGTGCCGCCGTGTTGTGTCCCGACCTGGATGGCCTGTGGGTGAAGAGTCATGAGTTCGTGTCGGATGGTTCCGGGCTGGGTGGTACGGTCCCGACCACAGGTCTAGACAAGTCAATGATCGTTCGGTGAGGGGAAGTTCGTTGCGTCGCTCTGCTTCTGCTGCTCTGTCCACAGTCGTATCCATCACGTTGCTCTCGGGGTTCTGGGCCGCTTCCCCGGCCCAGGCGGCCGTCTCGGGGACGGCACCCGCCGACTTCACCGGCACGGTGTCCCTCAACTCCACCGGTACGGTCGACAGCGAGGCGGTTGTGACCCTCTCGGGTACCTACCGCTGCTCAGGGCCTTCTTCCTACGCCGTCGTCAACAGCTCGGTGGGGGACAGGGTCGCCATCAGCACATCTGTCATCTGTGACGGTGCCGAACACGTGTGGGTCAACCATGGCAGGCCCAACCCGGGGCCTCTTGTGAGGGTCGGTCAGGCCGAGGTCACCACGCGCTTGCAGCGGTGGGAAACAGGGAGCAATGGCTTCCCGCGCATTGTCACGCTCGCGGTCGATCGGAAGAGCGTCGATCTGCAGGCTGCTGCGCAGTGACGCAGGGCCCGGCGGGACGCGGGACGGGCTCGTGCTCGTCGTGACGTGACCGCGGACGACCTGGTGGGGGAGCACCGGCGTGTGGAGGGCGGACATCGGCAGGCAGAGCCCGTTCTCCGCGGAGTCCCACGAGCCCGGCCCGAAACGCCTCGCCCAGCCGCCCCGATCCGCTCGTCTTCCGGGGAGCCGCCAGGACAATGGCCAAGTCCATCCCGGCCGTGGTCGCCGCCGACCGCCTCCCGGAGATGACCGACGGGCAGAGCCGGGCGGTGGCCGAGGCCACCAGCGCCGGCAGCGCCCAGCCGATCCGCACCGCCGGCACCCTGAGCTGCGCCCCGCGGCAATGGCTGGGTCCCCCGCGCTCGTCGGCGTGGGGTACCCGGCCACCAGCGTATCGGCGGGTATCCGCTACCCCCGGCCGGACGGCCGCACCCTGTGGTGCCCCACCGCCGCCGGACGCCGCGGCACCGCCACCACGCTTCAGTCCGGAACCGAACTCGCCGCGCTACGCCCGGACCAGCCGAGGACACCGGCGGCGTACTGCGAGCACGCGCTCGACGTCGCCGCCAGCGCCGGTCTCGTCATGGCGGACGACGGGCTGAGTCGGCTGCGGCCCGGGGCGCTCGACTTCCGCATCGTCCTGGTGATCCCGGCCTCGACCGTGCAGGGCCTGGCGCCTGGCATACGCGGGCTGGTGGACGGCGCCGTTCGTGGTCTGGCTCGTGGTCCTGGTCCTGGTCCTCGGCCGGATGCCGCAGCCGCTGTACGAGGCGACGGTCGCGGTCCTGCGCTACCGGATGCGCTACACCGCCTACCTGACGATGCTTTCGTCGGCCTGCCCCAAGCGCATGTTCGGCGAGGAGCCGGGCAGCGAACCGGAGGGCCCGGCGTCGGCCACCCGTCCGCTGGACCTCGGCGGCGTCGGGCGCGGCCTGCTCGTCCTCTTCCTCCTCCTCGGCGTGGCCTCCTGGGCGACGGGGTCGGTCACCGCCTCGGTGAACTCGGACGACGACTTCGACAACGACGAGGTCACCAACCCCACCCAGAGCGTCCTCGGGCCCCTCGTCCCGGGCCTCGCCGACCGCGTGCCACAGGGCCCGCCCGCCGCCGGCTGCGCCGAGGGACGGCTTCCCGTGGGGGGCCGGTCACAGGGGCACGGCTCCCTGTGACCGGCCGGTGGGTTCAGTTGATGTGGAGCGTCGTGACGGTGCCGTAGTTCTTGGTGATGGCCTGGTTCTTGCCGAAGGTGTGGCGGTAGAGGGAGCCGTCTCCGGGCTCGTACTCGAAGTACCCGGCGTTGTTGCCGCTGCTGAAACTCGTGACCGACCTCTGGTCGATCCAGATGTCGCCGGCGTTCGCGAAGCACCTCCTGAAACCGGTGCCGTTGTCGTTGGTGATGCCGATGGTGAAGTAGTCGCTGGCAAACAGGCATTCGGCGAAGTTGACCTCGTTGGTCGCGTGGGCGGGCACGGTGCCGACGGCCAGAGCCATCATGGCGACCCCTGCGGCCACGGCGATTCGTCGCTTCAGCATGACGCAAACTCCCTGGTGTGTGAGGTGGGGCATGCGAGTCGAACTGAAGGGACACTAACAAGAGGTGTTGAGGTCGCAACCTGGTGTAACGATTTTCGGACATCATTCCAATTGCCGGGAATTTTGCGGGACTTTGCTGAGCCGAATTCCACACCTGTCACACCTGCCACACCTGTCACACGGACCCGCATGGCCGTCCGGGCCGGGCCGATTTGCTCCTCAAAGGAAGGCGACGGCGGGTCGTTTCGTCTACGGACCTGCTCGCCGTGCTGCGCCTGGGCGCCGCCGCCGCGGATGCCAACGGCGCCTTGGAGGTGTTCACTATCGGGTACCAGTCGTCGGTCCTGGCGCGGATCCACCAGGCGGGCCCGGACGGGTCGTGGTCGGCGCCCGAGCTCTTCGGCCCCGCCGGGGGCTGACCGCCGGCGGGCCCCGCGTGACGGAGCCGGGGAACGAGGCCCGGGGCCGGCCACCGCCACCGTTGCCGCCGTCTGGCCGTCTGGCCATCGCCTCCGATCTGTCGGGGCGCTGCTGGAAGGACACCGGGGAGTACGCCCGGCTGCGCCGTCTCGGTGTGGTCGACGACTGCGGGGGCTGTCAGGTCGGGCGGGCCCGGGGCCGGGCGTTCGGCATGCTGGAGGAGCGCATCGGTCCGTTCGCCGGCGGCTGGCCGGCCGGCTTGGGCGCCGGATCCGTCCTGGCCGTTGCCGACGTTGCCGCCCGGCGTCGACGGGGCGGCCTTGGCGGTGACCCCGTACGGCCGTGACGAGCGGCGCGCTCGTGGGCGGTGACGGCCTGGGGAATCCCCCGGACCGGCGCAGGGGCGGCCGACGGGCCGATCGGCGACGAGCCGATCGGCCGCGAGTCGTCGCCCGGTGGGTGGACACGTCGGTCCACCCACCGGCTCGCCGACACTCCTGGTTCTGCGCCGGTCCGGGCGTCGTGGTCGCCCGCGTCCGTGCGTGGACGGGGGTGGGGTGTGTGCTCAGCCAGCCGCGCGGTAGGCGGTCCCCACCCGGTTGGGGGTCGCCCGGTTGTAGAGGCCGGTGCCGCCACGGTCCGCGGAGAGGGTGAACCACGCGTAGCGCTCGACGAAGGGGAGTCCCTGGAGCATGGCGGTCGACTTCGTCACGAACGCGGCCTGTTGTTCCGGTGTCGGGTACCTCGGGGTGCCGCTGGAGAAGTCGATCAGGGCGTACTCGGTGAGCCAGATCGGCTTCTTGTAGCGGTTGTACACGGCTTGGAGGTAGCTGCGCAGTTGACCGGTCGCGGCGTCGGCGCGGAAGTCCGAGCCGTACCAGTGCAGGGGGATGAAGTCGACCTTGTCGTGGCGGGCGGCGGCGCCCTTCATGAACTGGTCGAGCCAGCCGCCCGCGGCGTCGCCGCCGCCCGCCACCGCGGGTGCGCCCAGGCGCATCCCGGTCGACTGGAGCCGGGGCCACAGGTCGAGGGCCCTGGTCACGCTCATGTTGGCCTGTGCCGGCAGGTCGGGTTCGTTGAATCCGAGCAGGGTCGTGCCTTCCTGCCTGGCTGTTCGCAGTTGTGCGTCGGTCACCGAGCCCGCGCCCCAGATCATGGGGACGAACTCGACGCCGGCGGGCGGTTTGATCTGTTGGCGGTCCGAGGCCCAGGTGTAGAACCAGCCGGCCCTGGAGTCGGTCAGCGCCTTGGTGACGTCGGTGAAGTTCCAGGCGCTCACGCCCTTCTTCTTCGCCGGGGCGGCGGTCGCGTCGGCCGTACTGCCGACGGTGAGGCAGGTGAGTACCGCGAGCAGGGCGGTGAACAGGCGCATTCGGCGTGGCAAGGCGTTCCTCTCTTCGGTCGCGCGGTCGCGGTCGTGACGGGGCCGCGGTGGCCCTGGAGTCTGGGGGCCGGGGTCCGGGGCGGGTGGCTCACGCGGTGGGGCCGAAGGTGACGGTGAAGCCGCTGCAGCGGCTGCACTGCTGCATCACCTTGTTGCCCGGCGTCTGGTCCTGCTTGGACCACGTGTAGGCCTTGGGACACTTCGCGCTGAGCGCGCGGCTGTAGCTGCTGGGGGTGTCCCGGCTGGGGTTGGTGCACAGCATCGGCTTGCCGTCCGGCCCGCGCGTCAGGTCGGCGGGCGGGCAGTAGGGCAGCAGGTTCGCTGCGCAGCCCCGTGTGTCGCAGCCTCCGCCGGCGGGGGTCGTGGCGTTCACCGGAGTGATCGTGATCGGCAGCGAGAACGCGTTTACGTAGCTCACGTCGTACCAGGGGGCGGCGCCGTCCTTGGCGTCGAAGTTGAACTCCGCGAGGCTGGCGGGTTGTTCGCCGGTCGTGCAGTGGTCGGCGGCCGGGCCGCAGTCGGCCACCTGGCAGTGGAAGGTGCTGCCGGGGGTCCCGCCGCATCCTTGGCGTGCGAAGAACTTCCCACGCCAGTGGAACGGGGCGGCGCTCTCGGGGATCGTCACCGTCGCCGACTGGCCGGGAGCCAGGACCGGTAGCCGGGTGAACTGTTTCGACCCGTCGGCGTTGACGCCGCTTCCGATCCACAGCTTCTGCGACGAGTGGTTCACGAACGTCACCGTGTGGTTGACCGCGGCGGCCGCGACCGTCGCGGTGCGGGCCGGCGCTGCCACACCCGTGACGGTCGCGCCCGTCGCCGCGCCCGTCGCCGCGCTCGCGCTCGGCAGTACCGCGGTCAGTGCGGCGGCGGCCGCCGCGACGAACAGTCTGGTCAGGAATCCGCGCATGACTTCTCCGTTCCGTTCAGCAGGTCAGGTTGGTGCCGGGGGAGGTACCGAGGACGCGTGCGGACCGCTGGTACAGGTTGACCCTGTCCTGTATCTCGGCGGTGTTCCTGCCGTCGCACTCCACGGCGCCGTTGATGCTGCGGATCGTCTGGCCGAATCCGGCCCCGGTGACGATCGCGTGGTGGGTCGTCATGGAGCCGGGGCCGGACTGGGTGTTCCAGTGCCAGAGCGCGCTCTTCCACGCGATCCGGGGGTTGGTCCGGAGCCGGTCGATGTGCAGGGCGTCCCCCGTCGTTTTGCAGGTGGAGTTCCAGCTGAGTTGGAGCGGCCCTCGTCCGTGGTAGGCCGTGCGTCCCGCCGGACACTCGTAGGGGCGGGCGGTGTCGCAGTACGTCGGGTAGTTGGCGGTGTTCTGCTCCACGACGTGGCGCAGGCCGCCGGTCTCATGGCTGGCGTTCGACAGGAAGGCCGCGGCCTCCCGCCGCTTGAGCGCGTCGTTGCCGGTGTGTGCGAAGCCGGGGTAGGCGCTCATCGCGCCGACCGGTGCGTCGTAGGTGTGGAACCGGTCCCTGTTCGGGGACATCCGGTCGGACTGGGCCTTGTCCATGACGAAGCCGGCCCGGTCCGCCGCTGTCGCGTGTGCCGGTCCGGCCGTCGGCAGGCCGGTGGCGTGGGCACAGGTGGGCAGGGCGGTCGCCGATACGGCCGCCGCCGCGGCGGCGATCCTCGGGGCTGTGCGTCGAGGGGACACGCGGGGCCTTCCTCCCGTTGCGCAGTGCGGGACATTGGGTCCGCCGGTCTCCTGCTCCCACCGGCGGGTGTGGTCGGGCCGTTCGGGCCGGCCTGGCCGTTCGGGTCGTTGGGGCCGGCCTGGCCGGCGCCGCGGTGGTGTGTCAGGAGCAGGTCTTGTCCGGGTGGTCATGGGTGATGGCGCAGATCATCGCCTGTGCCCGGCCGTTGTTCGGGTACCTGCGCTGAAGCTCGTTCTTGAAGTCCTTCCACTGGCGTGCGATGTCCTTGACGGCGAGGTCGTAGGCGTGGTCGAAGTTGTGGGCGACGACCGAGCGGGGACTGTCCTTCGTGTCCTTGTTCAGGACCCCGTCATGAGTGGTGCGGCCCGTGCAGTTGGAAACCGTGCCGCTGTGGTCGCGGTCCGGATAGCAGCCCGTCGCCAGGTCGTGAGGGATGTGGCCGGTGGCGTCCTTGACCCAGTCCGCCCTGCTCATGGAGCTGTAACGACCGATGGAGAAGAACGCGGGCAGGTCGGTGCGCCCCAGGCCGGGAGGGTTCTTGACGCCGATGGCTCCCGGGCCGGCCTGGTCGACCCAGTTGCTGTGGGCGTAGAAGTCCTCGATCTGGTGCCAGCCGCGGCCCAGGTCTTCCAGCACCTCGCACTTCGCCCGTCCCGGCCGGTCGTTCCACGAGCAGGCCGGGGAGATGGAGGTCTGGGCGGCGATGACGCGCCCGTTCGCGTCGACCAGCCGGTCCGCGGCGGCCACGGCCCTCCTGACGTGGTCGATGGAGCCCTCGACGCAGTCGATGATCTCGGCGTTGGACTGCTCGCGGGTGCGGGGGTAGCGGCTGTCGTACCGGGGGTCGAGGTAGTCGGCGTTGTCGCAGTGGAGCTTGCCGATGCCGAAGTACTCGCCGTGGTCGTTGGCGACGATCGCGCCCGAGTTCCCGTCCGCCATCGCCGTCAGCGAGTTCGGGTGCCAGCCCCCCGGGCCCAGGGCGGCCCGGGTGATCTTCTCGTGGTTGCCCCCGCTGAAGGCGTGCGCCGGTGTCGCGGCACCGAGGGCGACGGCACACGCCATCGCGGCGCACGCGGCGCCGCAAGCGCGCAGGCGCCGCCGGCGGGAAACGGAGAGGGGATTCATGAGGCCTCCAGTCGCACGATGGACGTCTTCGGCAGGTGTGGGTGCGTCCGGGCACGGAGTCCCGTCCGTACTGCGTAGGCCATGGCGGACCCACGGCGGTACTTGGTGACGAAGCGTCATCAAGTCTGCACCCGTACGTTAGCCGCCGCGCCCACGAACCGACAGACCGTCAGATCGCCAATGCTCCAAGGACCTTAGGCCGCGCACTGCGGTGTCCCCGTGCCGCGAGGCCCCGGCGTCCGGCCCCGATCACGGGAACGGGCAGCACACCCCCGGGCCGCTTCCCGGGCCGGGCTCGTCCACCCGCGACCCGCCCCCGCCGACCCGCCCCCGCACCAAAACAGAGCAGAGATTCTGTACAGCCCCCTCCGCCAGCAGAACGTCAATTCTTCTTGACACAGGGCGTAGTGCCACGGCTCACCGACACACGCAAGGAACTCCGGCGCACCCAGATCACCGAGGCCGCCGTACGCCGCTTCAGCCGCAACGGCCTGGAGCGGACCTCGATCGCCGACATCACGGCCGAGTCCGGCCTCTCGGCCGGCTCGATCTACGCCCACTACCGCAGCAAGGCCGACCTGGTCCACGCCTCCGCCCACGCGCTGCTCGCCGAACGCGCCGAAGCCCTCGGCGAGTACACCGCGAGCGACAGCCCGCCCGACCCCGCCGAGGCCCGGGCCGGCGTGCAGACCTGGGACGAGGCGACCACCAACCCGGCCATCCGCCACATCGTCGCCGACACGGTCGACCGGATGCGCGCCCATCCAGGTAGTCAGCGGCCCGTCGAAGTCGACCGCGGCCAGCGGCCCCAGCCGCCGGCGCCCCACCCGCTCGCCCAGCCGTCGGCAAAACGCCCCGTCCGCCGGCAGCGCCCGGGGCCGCCCGGCCCCGCTGTCCCGCCACACCAACTCGGCCATCACCGGATCCAGCAGCGCATGCGCGACCTCCACCACCTTGGGGAGGACCGCCGCATCACGCGCCACCGCCCGCCAGTACCAGAAATCGCCGCCCGCGTCCCCGCCCGCCAGGGTGTGCAGCCGCGCCGGCCACCTCACCGCCCCCGTGCCCACTCCGGGCACGGGGGCCACGAGCTGCTCGCTGCCGTCCGCGGCCCGCCCCAGAGCCCTACTCACCACACGGCAGCAACGGCAGGAGCGCGATGACTTCCTCGACGAATTCCTTCGCGACAGGTTTCCCAAGCGTGGGCTCCGGCAGTGCCCCCGCCAGCGCAGACCTTCAAGGAGCAGATACGCCCCGAAACGTCGTGACCAACCCAGCCCGTCCATCAGAGCTGACTGCCAGATCCTCATCGCCGAACCGCCAGTGATGCACGGGTATGCGCTTAACTGAGCGGCATTGAGGCGGCCTTGAGGATCTCGCAGGACCGGCGAAGCTCGGTGTTCTCCTTGCGCAGAACGGCCAGCTCCTCCTTCTCCATGGTGGTCAGCCGGTCGTCACGCTCGCCCCGGTCCGCTTCGTCCTGACGGATCCAGTTCCGCAGGGCCTCGTGGTGAACTCCGAGATCGCGGGCCATCTGCCGGATCATGGGCTTCGGATCGGTAGCCTGGTACGCGGGAACAGCGCGCTGCCACAACTCGGGCGGGTATTTCATCGGTGCAGCCATGACAGAGACTCCCTTCTCATGGCCCATCAGGCCATGTCCGGCAACCTTCCGCACCTCGGGGGAACCTCAAGCCGGTGCGGGGTCTGCGTCCAGGCAGTGCCCGTTCCAGGCGTTCATGATTTGGCCCGTGTCGGTGAAATACCACTGCTGGTTCCTGGGCTGGTGGTCCCATCCTTGCCACGAGTAGCGGGTGATGGCGCTGCCGTTGCTGTCCTGCAGTACCGCGTCCAGGGTTCGCGCGTCGTAGGTGGCGGCCCCCGGTCCGACCGTTCACCGAGGCGAGGGCCCAATTCTGCCAGTCCGGCCCGTTGCAGTCCCACCCGTAGACCTGGCCGCCGTTCCAGGACTGACCGGGATGGAGCAGGTGCCACGGAATGTCCTTCTCCGCGCAGCGGTACTCGCCCCAACTGGTCTTGCCGATGGGGTAGCGCCGGGCAAGCTCGCGGACAGTGCCCCCCGACGTCACCTCCCGCACGAACCGGGCCAGGGCATCCTCCCCCTTGAACCGCCCCTGCGGACGTCCAGCACCAGCCACCCCGTGCCCCCTTGCCCTTGTCCGCGGCCAAACCGGATTGTCCGCTGCCCACTTGGCCATCGATCGGCCCCTTGTAGATGGACAATCAAACAGGCCGCACTGTGGAGTCTCCACCGGCTCTTCGGACAACTTGCAGGGTCCCGTGAAACAGCCGTCTGCGCGTATGGGCACGATCGGCTGAGCACGCCGGCGGAGTCCTCTCCGAGAGCGCGGCGCCAGGGGGATGGCCATACCGGGGCACGCTGCCAAGGAATCGGAACCGGATCACTCGGCAGGAAGCACGAAAGAGGGAGGCTCTAATGATCAAGCGAGCGGCAGGGGCGGTACTACCCGTTCTCGCGGCGACGATACTGCTGGCCGCCAGCCCGGCCAGTGCCGCTGGGACCGGCTGGTCGAGCTGCGACCGCGGCCTGTGCGACTACGCCTATGTGGAAGGCGCGATCGGGACAATCACCGATGACAGTGACGATGGCATCGGCGCGGGCCTGGATCTCTACCTCTCCAACGGTGAACCGCACGCCATCACCCTCGACGGCCTGGGATCAAAGGCGCGAACCTACAATTACCGCATCGTGCAGGCCAGGATTTGCAACTGGAACGGCAGTCGCCTCTCCTCGTGCGGCGTCTGGAAGCACTTCTAACCACTTGGGAACCCCGGCGTACCAGCGCCAGCTGGTGCGCCGGGGTGCGCCGGGGTGGGCCGGGGAGCGCCGCACCCACCCCGGCAGCAAACCGGATCAGCGCGAAACGCAGTCTTTGCGGCAGGCACGGCGGTGGCCGCCGCATGCACGGGCGGCTCGGCATGAGCGGCCCGACCACCCGTCACGGTAAACCGCGCATCTACTGCGGCGACGGGCAGCTCGGCCAGGAGCAGCACACGCGTTTTCGCAAGTGAGCGGATCCGGCCACCCTGGGGGCCGGCCTGTCGGCGGACCAATGGCAGCCTGCCCCCGGGATCGGAAACCCAGCTGGACCCGGTTCCGGATCCGAAACCGACTGCACGTCAATTCCTTCTATCCGCCTGATCATTGACGATACAGGAGCTCCCGGATGGCTGGTTCACGTACCCTTCGCCCGGCAGCAGCCCTGGCCGCCGCCGCGACGGCCGTCACCGTTCTGCTCGCCCAGGCACCCGCCGCGACGGCCGCCCCCACCCCGCTGGCCCCGTACCTTCTGCCCACCCCGCACCTTCCGCCGCTCCCCCCGGACGCCGCCGCCGTCCCCGGGGCAGCCGTGTACGTGGACCAGCACACCGCAACGGCGGGCACGCTGCTGACCGTCACCCTGTCCCTGACCAACACCGAGTCGACCGACATCAACTTCGTCTACGAGTTCCTTCAGGCGACCTGGCCCGAGAACCAGAACCAGAACGCCTACGCCGTCGTCTCCTGCACCGGCGACATCACCGACTGCACCCACACCGACAAGAACGCGGCGCTCCACCTCAACACGCCGATTCCCCCGGGAGCCACCCGTACCGTGAAGGTCGGCGTCCAGATTCCCGCGGACCTCTCCTGCCGCCAGCAGCTCAACCTCAACTGGGTGCCCTACATCTACTACGAGTTCAACAACGCGACCCAGGCGAAGGACCAGAACTGGCAACAAGGCCTGCCCGCACTGCAGACCACCATCCTCTGCCCCGCCCAACCCGCCTGACCGCCGCCCTGCACACCGCCGTCCCGGAACGGGAGTGTCATGAATTCGGCCCTGTCCCGTAATCGGTGGTACCGAAGGGGCGCCGGCATCGTTGGCATGGCGTGCTGGATGTCAACGAGCTTGCGAGTGTGGTGATTTCGGGGTTGTCGGCGCTGGTCATCGAGGACGTGGCAGATGAAGCCGGCTGGATCCGGGTGACAGCGCAGACCCGGGACGATCCGGCGCCGTGCCCCGCATGCGGGACGCCGACGGGGCGGGGTACGGGTTCCACGAGAGGGTGGTCGCGGACGTGCCAGTGGATGGACCGCGGGTCGTCGTCTCGGTGAGGTTGCGGCGACGGTGTGCCCGGTGCTCTGCTGCCCGCGGCAGACGTTCCGCGAGCAGATTCCCGGAGTCGTCGAGCGCTACCATCGCCGGACCAACCGCCTGGCCGACCAACCCGGCGAGGTCGTGCAGGAGTTACTGACTTCGGCGCTTCGGGGTGATTGGCCTGTTCGTGTAGCTGACTGACGGTCATTTGCGCGCTATGTCGTAGGTATGCGATATGTGGATGGGGGCGGGCTGACGGCGAAAGGTCGCCAGCGTCGCGAGGTGGTGCGGCTGGAGGCCGCCGGGTTGTTCGCCGATGGGCTGGGGCCGCCGGAGGTCGCCCGCAGGTTGGTGGCGGCCCTGGCCTCACGAGGGACGAGCGGCCGGCGTTGCAAGCTGTCTGCGCGCTGCCAGGAGAAGCTGGCCGCCTACCTTGAGCAGGGCCCGGCCGCTCACGGCTGGGACGAGGGCCAGGTGTGGACCGGCGCGCGGGTGGCGACGCTGATCGGCCGGAAGTTCCATGTGTGGCCTCGCGCAGCAGGGGCGCGGCCGTGCCCGTGGGTCACCGGCGCCCGCCACGCCTCGACCGGGTATCCGTTCGGGCCCGGCGCGCTCTCCAGCTCGGCGGCCGAAACGTCCGGCCGCTTGCGCGGCTTGGTCACCGTGTCCGGTCATAGAGGGTTTCCGGTTCATTATCGCGACCTTCCGGCCAACTCGTGGCGGGGCTGGTGGTTGCGTCGGCCATCGATGTTGACATAGACATATCAATGATGGAGAGGGGTGGATTATGGCGAAGCGGATGGGACTGGTGTCAGCGACCGTGATGCTGGCTGTGTCGGCCGCGCTCGTGGGGCCGGCCGTCGGCACAGCGGCGGCGACCTCCAGGACCGTTACGGACGTGACGAACGAGGCCACCTGGCGTCCAGGGACTCAGTTCGGGAACACCGTGCAGATTCATCGCTACACGAAGAGCGACGGGCACAACTACGTCGACAGCTGGCTCCAAGCACTCGACGGCAATACGGTTGCCTATTACTACGACCGTTCGTACAACGGCGGCAAGACATGGGACTCGTTCGTCAACCGGATCTACACCCAAACCGGCGCCTCCCTGCCTGAGAAGTACGACGACGGCGGTGTCTGGTACCGGGCGTGCGGCGCGAGCGAGTGGCTCGGAAGCCCCTACACAAACCCTCAGTGGACCTACAACATCGCCTGCACTGGTTGGTACTAGGGTCCGGCATCGAGCACAAGCGGACTGTCTCCTATATCGAGGCCGTGCCTGAACGCCGCTGCCAGCCGGGCACGGGGGCGGCCCACTTCCTGGAGCGCGCCTTGGACAGAGGAAGCCGGTTCCACGCACTAAAAACGCGAGGGACCGGCCATCCGCGCACAGCCCTGGTTCGGGGCCCCGCTCCGGGCTTCCCTGTCTCAGCACCGTCCCGGCAAGCCCGGTACGCCTGGTTTGCCGGGACGGCCCCACCTCAAGTGACAGCGTTTCGCGTCGGACCTGGGACAGGACACGGCGTCAGGGGCCCTCACGGAAGCGGATCAGCGGTGGGTGTTCCACGGCGTCGGGATCGGCCCGCGGGTCGTAGGCGGCCGGCCCGGCCTCCCGCGCGCGTTCGGCGATCCGCAGCCACTCCCGGTGGTCCGCCTCGGCGGTGAGTACCGACCGGTCGAACGTCTGGTCGTCCAGGGCCAGGCCCCTGACGTGGTGGAGCTGTTCCAGCGCCTTCGCCGCCGCCCCGGTCGATCTGGGTCGGCGTCATCCCGTCCGCGTCCCGGCACACCAGGGCGCGGTGGAAGTGGCCCGTGCCCGGATGGAGCTCCAGGCGCTCGTCCTGCGGGCGCAGCCAGCGGGCCGGGATGGTGTGGACGACCGTGCCGGGGAAGGCGACGGTGCGGCCGTCCGGGTCCCTGACGATGCCGGTGATCTCGTAAGCCGGTCACGGTCATCGTGATGCGCCGGCCGCGGACGAGGTGCAGTTGCATGTCGGCCAGTCACCTTGCGGCGCTCGTGACCGCCGGCTGTGCCGGGAGCCGTTGGGGGATGCTCGCGATGTAGGTCTCGCCGACCCCGATGTCCTCGGTGCGCATCCGTCTTCTCCTCGCCCGTGCCGGTATCCATCGTGCCCGCCCTGGTCTTCGTGGCTGGCACCGCGGCTGGTGAGTTCGACGTCCACGGGCCGGTGGCGCCGTGGCCGCCGGTCGTGCGGATCGCCGCCGTCGTCGCCGAACCCCGCACCAGCCGTGGTCGGTGCGGGGTTCGGTTACGTCCGGGAGGGCGGGCCGGTGACGACGTGCCGGCCGCGCGTTCTGTCCCGGGCGGGCGACAACTGACGCCCCGCGAGCCCGGCCAGGTACCGACCCGCACCGTGCGCATGCGCAGTCGGCCGGGTGCGCGGCGGGGGTGCCCGCGTTGTCCGGGTAGCCGGTCACGCTCCTCGATCTTCATCAGAAGGGTGAAGCGCTGGGATTCTTCGGCGAGCGGATCGCGCCCTTCAATAGGTCCATGACCCGTTCGTGAGTGTCGCCAACTCGGTCTGCTACCTGTACACATATGGAAACGTCGTCGATCTCTACCATGGCTTTCTCTGTAAACCAGCCGATAAACATCAGGCCTTGTGCCGGAATCGGCCGACCGGGAGAGATTAATTGAAGTGAGAAGTCCTCACCGTCCTTCAGGCCCCGTGCTGTTAGCATGGTCACCACATCGTGGCATGTTCCCCAACGGGCGGAATCCATGGCGCCGTCAGCTTTCGCCGTAGCGGAGAACTTAACCCAGTAGTCGATCCTTGTCAGCACGGCCACGTCTTGAGCACCGTTCATGGCCTGGCATGCCCATACGAGCTGCTGATCTGGAGCCATGCCAGCCGCAACGCGGCCAAACCAACCCAGTGCGGGCCTGACCGTCCGTGCGTACTGAGCGCGCGCAAGTACGGCCCCTACCGAAGCAAGGACCGCTGTGACAGCGGACTGAGTATCCAACAGCTCGAGCTTCCATATCCCAGCAGGGTGCTTTAAATTATTCCTTATCAGCGTGTAGAAAAGCAGTAGAAAACTGATAGCTACGAACGCAATCGGAAGCCTCGCGAACCACGGACTCCGTTTGACCACCCGCTGTGTTTCCACTGGTCCCCCCGGGTCTATTGGACGCCTCGCGCGGTCGGCTGCACAACACATGCCGGCGGTCAGGCCCTGTCATGCCGTTGTACGCCACACTCCCACCGTTGTCCCTGCAGATGCCGAAACTCGTTGCTCTGTACGAGGCGCTGGGCCGGCCATAGAAGTGCTCATCCGGCCCAGTTCCGCCACCGCACCCCATCGGGGATGGGGAATAGCTTGGCCATCGGGGCCGGTCACGGGGATGAGAGCTGGTTCTCACTGGGCCAGCAGACCTGTCTGTCGGTCCGGTGGTGAGCAGTGTTGGTGGGCCGGGCGCTTGCTGGCCGAGTGGGACGCTCCGCTGCCGGCCGCCCGTCAGCTGCACAGCTGCCGGCGCCAACCTCGCCGCAGCGCGGACCACACGGCACCTGCGACAGGAATTCCCGACAGGAGGATTCTGCACACCTGCCACCCCCTCCAGAAGCCCGAATCGGAGGACCCGAATTCAAGGCCATTTATGCGCGGCTTCCTGTAGCCCATCAGCCACGGTGATGGAATTAGGGCTTGATCGTCGGGAGGACGGCCGCCCTGTCCCTGGCCCTGGCCGTGACGCCGGGGCAGTGGGCGACTCGGCTGCCGTTTGCGCCTCTCGATGGCTCGCACGGACCGTGAACCATGTCCCACGCGAGCCATCGAGGGCGGGGCCGGCCGCCCCCTCCGGCTCCGGGTGGCGGCTGCGGCGGTTGCTGAGCTGCCGTCCGGCCCGTCGTGCCACGTCTTCGCTTCGGGGCCGGCCAGTGGGCATGTGCTGCGTGCCCCCTGAGCTTGCCGTTTTACCTCTGGCATCGGCCGTTGAGCTGCCGATGGGCAGGCAGGTGCCCGTTGGGGGTCCGCGCCTCCGAACTCGTTGTCAGCCGGACTGCGCCTCCTGCTCGGCGGCTTCGGCCCTTGAGAGTCGCCACCGCATGGTCTCCGCCTCACTGAGGGCTGTCTCCTGAAGCTCCGGCGTCAGGCCGGAGTGATCCGCAGCAGCCTCGGAGGCTTCGGTCCAGGCGCGCAGGACTTCGACGGGACGCTGATGCCCGCAGTCGAGCTCGTTGCCCGAGTGGTCCTAGACGGTGGCCTCGTAGCCGATGTTCACCCACACGCTGGCGCCCTGGTCATGGAAGACGACCTCGAACGGTGCCTCGTCGGAGTCCGTGTCCTTGGGGGTGTCCGTGACGATCGTGAACTTCTCCTTGGGCTTCATCCAGTAGTCCTCGCCCCACGGCTCGACCCAGATCCCGAAGGTCTTCTCGGTCAGCGGTCTGCGGCTTCCGGGCTTCGCAGCCTGGGCTTCGTCCAGCCCAGCGTCTGCTTGAACAGGCGGAGTGTGTGCTCGATGTCGAAGCGGCGGAGGAAGGACTGTCAGCAGCGGTCGCGGTCCTCCCCGGTGGCGCCGACTCCGGTGTTCCGCCGGCGGATGAGTCTCTGGGGCTGGCGTTCGCGATGCTCGCGCAGGCCGCCAGCCGGTTCCGGCGGATCGTCAAGCTGCCGCCGGAGAGCACCGACGACGGCGACGACGAAGAGCGACAAGTGCTGGGGCCGTCCCAGCCTGTTCGCCCAGGCGGCGACGTCGCAGCCGGATCTGGGACAGGGGTGGTACAGCCGGATCACCCCGGGCAGCAGAGGCATGGCTCAGTGCTTGACGCTACCGGGACCTTGCGTTCCCGAGTTCGGCTGCAAGCACCGCCATCTCGTGCAGACGCTCGTAGTACTCGGCTCCGCCGCCCTCGTCACCAAGAGACGGCAGGACCTTCTCAAGGGCCGCGAGGCACGCGAGCAAGGTCCCGCGACGGTTCTCATCGAGGTGCCCTGACAGGACCGAGGAAACACCGCCGGCGGTGAACGCGTCCAGCAGTACCAGGTCTTCGCCGTCGATGTCTCGACCGCGAAGATGCGGAGGAAACGCCCGTTGGACGTGCTCCTCCCACAGCCGCGAGAGCAGCTCCACTGCCGGTTCATCCATGTTCAAGATCATGCCCCACGGACGAGGAAGCCCCGTGACGAGGGCCTCCGCAGGTCACGGTGATGGCCCGCCCCCTGAACCGAGGGAACGGGCCACCGTACGGACCGGGAGCGCTACGCCGCGGTGCGGCCGGCGTCCACGGCTTGGTCGAGGTGGTGGGCGAGCTCGGGCAGCTGTTGGGCTGGGTTGCCGGTGGTGATGGTGCGGGGCATCGCGAGGGCGATCGCGCCCACCGCCGCCAGGGCGAGGCCCTCGCCGGTGCTCAGCCCGGTCTCGCCGGCCAGCACCAGCCCGCTGAGCACGAAGGCGGTGTCGGCGGGCACGCCGCCGTGGTCGTCGTCCTCGGGGTCCAGGTCCCGGCCGCAGGCGAGTACGGCGGCCGCGTACTCACCCAGGTCCCGGCTGCCGGTACGGGCGGCCAACTCCGACACCCACACCACCGCCCTGCTCGCCGAAGCCGCCGCGATCCCTACCGCGGCCGCCAACCGCGCCCGCTGCTGCGCCGCAGCCCGATCCGCCTCGTCCTCCCCCGCCGCGTCCTGCTGCGCCCGGGCGGCGAGGTCGGCCGCTCGGGCGGCCCGCTCGGCGGCGAACACCGCCAGCCGCGCGTCGCCGCCGTCGTGTTCGTCGTCGCGTGCCGGCAGCACAGTCACATTCGTCATGACCGGTGAACTCACCAGCGCCACCAAGGTCACGCCCGGCCGGTGAGTTTCGGCTCGGCGACCGGTGAGTTTCGCCCCGCCCAAACTCCCCAACGCAGGTCAGGGCCCGTGCGATCCCCGTTGCACCCTGCGAACGGCCGTCCTGCAGAACGGCCGGCCGGTCGCAGCACTGCGCCATGGCGGCGCTGCACCGACTGCCACCCGTGCTACCCGAGCAGCGCCGTGCAGCGCTGCATGCTGTCCGGTGCCGGTGAAGCAGGCGGAGTCCGGAGCAAGGTGGCGGACCGCGCCGAGTTCATCCGGCGAGGTTGGCGAAGGTGGCGCGCGGTTCTCCACGGCGGACTGACCGCGTCAACGGTGCCTCGCCGGACGCCCGGCTTCGGAATCAGCCATTGGGTCATGGCCCGTCCGCGACTCTTCTCTCCAGCGGTAGGCGCGTGCTTTGCTGAGATGCTTCAACGCCTTTGCAGCGCAAGGAACTTCCACCCGGCATGGATGTCCTGCTCATCGTGAACAGTGTGGAGGACGGGCTGTCCGTACCACTTCACTGTTGCGGGGACAGGCGGCGACACCATGTCTGATCACTACAGGGGGTACGTTGAACATCGCCAAAAGGACACTGGGTCGCATGGCCCGCATAGTGGCTGCGGCCGTCACGCTGCCGGCCCTCGCGTTCGCCGGAGCCGGCACCGCAACGGCCAGTACGACCTCAACGCAGATCAGCGGCCAGCACCCACGGGTCAATGCGCCCAACGGCACCCTGGTCCTGCGCAGCGCGGCTACGGGCCTGTGCATCGATGACAGCAACTACGGCCTGCGGCACTTCGGATGCCAGGACCAGAGCGGCCAGTACGCCGTTTTCCAGCAGTTCACCGTAGTGTCCAACAACGGTCAGACCTGGTCCCTGCGCAGCGCGGCTACGGGCTTGTGTATCGATGACAGCAACTACGGCCTGCGGCACTTCGGATGCCAGGACCCGAATGGCCAGTACGCCAATTTCCAGCAGTTCTACCTGTATGCACAGCCCAACGGCTCCGTGGTCCTGCGGAACGTGGCTACGGGCTTGTGCATCGATGACAGCAACTACGGCCTGCGGCACTTCGGATGCCAGGACCAGAGCGGCCAGTACGCCAGTTTCCAGCAGTTCTTCCTGAGCTAGCCGCTATGCCCAGCTGACTTGCAGGTGCGCTCCCGCGACCGTCTGCGAGGAGGCTGGGCACTGCCGGTGGGGGCTGTCCGTTCTTCGTGAAGGCGGTGAAGGCTGCCTGTCGTGATCACGGCGGAACTTGGGAGATCTTCTGCCGGGTTGGCACGGTGACCTGCTGTTCGCCACGTTGCTTGAGACCCCGTCGACCGGTTCGCCCTGTCGAGCGCATCGTTCGCCGCCTTCACCGAGACCGGACAGCATGCCGTTCCCCTTGTCCCGGCAGTCGGCCGGCAGGTTTCGCCCCGCTGCCGGAGACGGGGCGAAACCTGGGCAAGCGGCTCACCTCGGCGGCCACGATCCCGGAACGGACAGCGCCCCGCCGACCGCCGCCACCGACCAGCTGGCCGACGACGCGGGCCAGGCCCCGCAGTGCGCCCGCCCCGGCTGCTCCAACCCGGCACCAAAGAGCCCCACCGGGCGCCCGAAGCAGTACTGCCCCCGCTCATGCCGCAGCAAGGCCGACCGCGCCAATGCCAAGGCCCGCGAAGCAGCAGCAGACGATGCCGCTGCACCCGGCCCCGCCGCCGCACCGCGCAGCGCTGCACCCTCCAACCCTGCCGCTGCACCGCGCAGCGCTGCACCCGCTACCCCCGCTGCACCCGCGGCCGTCATCCAGGCCGACGACGACCTCGCCCGCCGGGGAGAAGATGGCCGCTACCTCCTCGGCATCGCCGACACGCTGCGCCGCAAGCTCGCCGCCTTCCTGGGGGAGACCGCCACCGGCGACCCGGTCGCAGCCTTCGAGGAACTGGCGCTGCGGCTGCCCGGCTACAGCCACCGCGCCTACTCGATCGGCCAGAAGATCCGCGACAAGGCACGCCGGCCCGACCTCACCGAGGACGAGCGCCGCCACTGCAGGATGCTGGAGCGGATCGACCTGTGGAAATCCCCGCCTTCGACCTGAACGCCCCCATCCCTGGCCTCGACGACGGCCAGGAGCCGGCCCCATTCGCCTCGCGAGGCGAAACCGAAGCCGCCGACCAGCACCAGGACCACGGGCAGCCCGCCCCCGAGCCGGTCGGGACCGCCTCACCGGCCGCACTGCCGCGCCAGCACGGCGCCGACCTGCTGCGCCCGCCTCCGGAGCCGTACCTGCGCGGCCTGGGCCGGTACGACCTGATCCGCAACGCCACCGCGCTGCTTGGCCCCGGCTGGGACCTGATCGGTTGGAGCCGGGCTTCCGGCCTCTTTTACGTCCGCCAGGACGGCCGGGCTCCCGGCCGTCCTGGCTCACGCCGCTCACCCGGATCCGGGTATTCGCCACTGCGTCGCCCTGGCGCTCCCCGCCCGCCTGGGAAGGCAGAGCAGCGGTGAAAGGGGTGGCCTGCGCTCGGGCCGCCCCTGGGCGCATATGGGCAGGCGTCGGCTGAGCCGCGCGTCGACGTCAGCCCGCCCCCTGGGGTGGTCTGATGTTCGATCATCTGGAGATCAGGGTTGTTGTCGGCGGGACCTCGGTTCGCTGCCCAGTTGCGGCTCTGGGTCAACGGCGAGGACGTGGTCGAAGAGGCGGTGCGCGAAGGCGGCCGCGGACCGTACGCGGTTGATGTGCTGCTGGCCGGCAGCCCCGGTCTTGTCCGGGCGACCGGCGAGGTGCGCCGTGTGGAGCTGGGGGAACCGGAGTGCAGCGGTGGCTGCTGCGGCTTCCTGACCGTGGTCGTGCAGCGCTCCGGGGAGATCGTGCAGTGGTCGGACTGGGAGGTTCCGTGGGAGGCGAACACCCCTGTGCCCTACCCTCCGCCGGAGCTCCACTTCGACGCGAGGCAGTACGACGTCGAAGTGGCTCGTGCTGAGGCGGACCGCTGGTGGCGGGTACATCCATAGCCCAGTACGGCGCGCTCCCGCCCAGCTGCTGGCCCACACCGGCCCCGCGCCCTTGGTCGACGGGGAACGCCCAGCAGGCCCAGGTGCTCTTGGGGCTCGTGAACATTCCGGCGAGGTTGTCACCGCCTACCGCCTACCGCCTCCGGAACCGACGTCGAAATGCTGCCCGTTCTCGTGAACAGAGCCGGTTGAGGAGGAGGCCTGCGAGCGGATGGTCCACTGGTGGCGCCGGGCCTACCCCGGGCACGCCCGCGAGGGCTACCCGCCAGTGGCGCTGGTCCTCACCGGCGCCGGCGAGTCCGGGTTCGTCCTCCAGATCTCCTTCCAGGACAACACCAGTCTCTTCCAGGGGCGTCTGGGGTGTTGGGCACCCCCTCCTGCCGGCGGGCCGTCCGGGCCCGCCGGCGTCCCGTGTGGGTGCCGGGTCCGGTTCGCCGACGGCGGCGGGACCGCGGTGGCTCGGGGATCACCGATGACCCCACCGTCTCCTCGGCGGCCCGCGCTCGGTGTCTGACGCGTCGTCGGTCGGGGACGCTCCGCCGTGCCCGCTCGCCGTCGTCCCGGGGCGTGGTTGCTCAGGCCCGCCGTCACCGTCCGGGTTCGGAGCCCGTGTGAGGGCCAGTGCGTGCCGGTGGAGTGCCGGGTGTGCGGGTTGATCGCGTCATGGTCACCCCCGTTCCCGGGTTGCCGGTAGCAGTGGGTATCAGGCCTCGTCAGCGCCGCCTGGCAGGAAATTCTTCGGCGTACTCCCGTACGGACAACCCTTCAAAGCCGTTCGCGACAGGAAGATTTCCCGTTCCGCGCGCCGATGCCGCTACCCCAGGGGTGCCTGTGGCGCGTGGCCTGCCCGGCTGCGCCCGCATCGCGTGCGGGGCGGCGATCGCCTCTCCCGCGGCTTTGCCCAGCCCTCCTCCGAATCGCCCGGCCCCCTCCGACTTCACCGGTTCCGCTGGGTGTTGCTCCCTCGTTCGACCAGCGTCGGTGGCTTATGAGGCAGGCGGTCCGTGGGGGACCAGGGGGTGTGACCTGCGGGTTTTCGGTGGTGCGGGCCGGGGTGGCCGGTGGCCCGGTGCCCGTCCGTGTTCTCCTCTTGTCATATCTCGATCCGTCGTTTCCACCAGGGAAGGCCATGTGGTGCGAACGGGTCGTTGACTGTCCGGGCGAGGATGCGTTCGTCGAGAGGCCCGAGTTCTCTGCGCAGTTCTCGGCGGGCCCGGGTCCGCAGGGCCCGGACGGCCCGTTCCAGCAGGGTTCTGACGTGGTAGTACCCGCTCCGCAGGTCCGTATCGTCGTATCCGTACCACGGCGCCAGGTCGCGACGCGGGCGCCGACCGGTTCGGGCCCAGCTCCCGAATGCGTGAGCGACAGTGCCAGAGTGTAGTCCGTAGGCCTGCTCGAACCGGGCGATCTGGCGATTGGCGCCGGCCGAAAGCCCTCGGATGACAGGAGGCCTGCGGACGACTGCGGGTCGGTCGCGGGGGAAGCGCTGCGGCAGGTGGGACCTTATCTCGCCCGGTGACCTGCGAGGCATGAAGACTTTTTCCGGAGATCCAGTTCGTGAGACGGCGCCTGGCGACCCTAACGGCATGCCGGCCGCGGGCTCAAGAGCGTGGTGATGTTCCATCCCTGCGGTGCCCCGGCGTGGCCGGCGTCGGTCGTCCTGTTCTGCTGCGCCTCGGGGGGTGACGGCGTCCCGGCTGCTGCTTTCTTCGGCGCCGCCGTCGCCCGTGGCCTGTTGTCGGGGTTCTCCTGTCGGCCGTCGTCGCCGCCGTGCCGCCCTGCCGCCGCCGCGCCGTCGTCCTGTTGTGGCCGGCTGGCGGTCCGTCGGCGGGTTGCCGGGTTGTTGGTGTGGTCAGGGGCTTGGGGAAGCGGGGCCCCGTCGGGGTGGGAGGCTGGGGCGGCCTTGGGGTGCGGTGTCGGTGAGGTGGCGGTGGGCGGTGTGGAGGTGTTCGGCGGCCTGGCGAAGGTGGTGGCAGGCCATGGAGGGAGAGGCCGCGTTGCAGGGGCGGAGCCAGCGTTCGGCGGCGTGGACGCGGGCGAGTGCGGCGGTCAGGGCGTGGTGGGCCGGCCGCATCGAGGGGATGTCGGCGACTTCGTGCACGGTCCGGGCGAGGAGGACGGCGAGGTCTTCGGTGTCGGGCCATGCTCCGTCGGTGAAGTCGTGGCCCCACAAGGAGAGTCGGGCGGCGCATATCCCGACCCAGGCCTCCAGCCGGTCCTCCCAGGAGGGGGGCCTGGCGGGCGGGGACGGGGGCGGGTTCGGGATGATCGGCACCCGAACATGATCCGCCCACGGGCCACGGTCGCGTGGCCGTTTCACGGAAACCTGTTGACGACCTGTTGCACAACCCCGCCCGGCGGCTGCCCGCCCGGGCCGTGGGACGGTCGGGGACTGTTTCCCGGCGGCCGCCCGCCCGGGCCGCAGAACGGTCGGCGTCAGGTGTTCTGTCCCGTGAGGTCGTGGATGCGGCTTACGGGTGGCGCAGTGCCTCTGCGCAGGTGCACCCGTCCTGAATCCGTACGGGGTTCTCCGGCACTCGCCGTGAACTGCCAGGACACACAAGGGCATCCGGGGAGCCGCTGCGTAGGATCTCCTGTCGGCTCGACCGCCCCTGCGGACGCGCCGCGCCGCGCCGCGGGATCGGCGAGGAACGGCCCGGCGACAAGGCCTGGACCAGGCTGTGACGGAGACGTTGGATGGAGACGCTGTGACTTCCGGGAGTCCGCAACAACACCGCCTGACGCAGGTACCCGAGTCCCTTCGGGCCTTCGGCCGCTGGCAACACGAGGGCGAGGCGGGCCGCCGGTGGCTGATGGCGCTGCCGGACACCGTCGCCCAATGGTGCGAGCGCTGGGACCTGACGGCCGACGGGCCGCCCATGCACGGCTATAACAGCCTCGTCGTGCCGGTCCGCCGGGGCGGCGAGCCGCTGGCCCTGAAAGTCACGTGGCCCGACCAGCAGATGCAGGAACAGGTACTCGCCCTGCGCCTGTGGAACGGCCACGGCGCGGTCCGCCTGCTCGACACCGACACCACGGCGGGCGTCATGCTGCTGCAACGCCTGGACCACACCCGCCCGCTCCGGGACGTACCACTGACACAGGCGGTCCCCGTGATCGGGATACTGCTACGGCGGCTGGCCGTCGAGCCACCCCACGGCCTGCGTACGACCGCAGACATCGCCGCGGGCCACCGGCGGGAACTCGCCGGCCAGTGGGAGGACCTGGGCCGCCCGATGCCCCGACGCGCACTCGACCGCGCACTGGACCTGGCCGAGGAACTGTCCCACGACGACTACACCGTCCTGGTCAACAACGACCTCCACTACGACCAGGTCCTGCGCACCCCCGACGGGCACTGGTCCGTCGTCGACCCGCTGATCGTGCGCGGCGTCCTCGAATACCAGGTCGCACCCCTGCTGTGGAGCCGGTTCGACGAACTCGGCCCCTCCCGCGTCCAGTGGTGCATCGACGCCCTGGCCGACGCCGCGGACCTCGACCCCGACCGCGCCCGCAAATGGGCACTGCTGCGAGCCGCCGAGTACTGGATGTGGGGCCTGCGCGCCGGCTTCACCGAGGACCCGGCGCGCTGCGCCCAGATCGTGGAGGCACTCATCTGACCCCCGTCCCGTCCCGCCGCGTCCCGCCGCGCCGCGCGGAACGGTAACGGTAACGGTCAGCGTCAGTCGAGACCGGGCGCCGTGAACCGGCAAGCCTGGCGGACGGGCCCGCGGGAGCCCGGGTGCGGTGGTTTGCGCAGGCGGATCGGGGTGAGAAGAGGACCGGTGGGTGGCCGCCCGCGCCCCACTTCGCCCGTGCCCCGGCCCGTCCTGACTGCTGCGAGGCGGTGGCGAGCCGGTGGACTGGTATGGCGGCTGGCACGCCGGGCCCTTCGGCTGCCCGGACGCACTGATTCGGTTCGGTGCCGGATTCCAGGAGTGCGGGTTGATCGTCCATGACGGTGGCGCATCGGGCATCGCGGTCGGCTTCTGCCCTTGGTGCGGGCAGGGCCTTCCCGAGTCGCAGCGGGATCGCCGGTTAGGCGAACTGGAGCGTCGCGGGATCGACCTGCGGGAGGAGGAGGCTCCTGCCGGGTTCCAGCACGGAGGCTGGCCCGCTTCGCTTCGCTACGCCAGGCTGGACGACAGCCGTTGATCCACTTCTGAAACAGGCCTGGCTGTTGCCGGCGAGCAGGTTCGTGACGCCTTGCTCCGGCCGCAACGGGGTTCGTCGGCGACGGCGAACATCCCGACCGCGAACATGCCGACCGCGACAGGGCCGCCTTCGCTCGACGAGTCCGCCTTCGCGCGGGAGCCGCGTACGTCGTCGCCGCAGGCCCGTTCGACCGTCCTAGCCGTGTTCGGGTTCGTCGTGGATGGTCAGTGCGCCGGCGAGGTCGAGGTCGGCGACGGTGCCGTGTGCCCCGGCGCGGACGAGCAGCACTGCGCCGAGCGCGGTGCTCCAGAACGTCCTGGCCTCCACGTCGAGCGGTCGGCGGACCTTCCAGCCGCGACGGTCGATGAGTTGGCTCACGAAGCGCTCGGACTGCCGGAACAGCAGCTGGAGGTGCCGGTCGACGACGGGGGCGAGTTCGGGTTTGGAGATCCCGGCGGCGAGTGCCCGTGCGACCGGTGGGAGCGAGGGCATGGCCAGTACGGCGCGGGCGATGTTGCGCCGAAATGTCGCCGCATCGGGGGCCTGGCGGCCGATGCGCTCGATCCGTCGGGCGTCGTGCAGCAGGCCGAGAAAGGCGGCGTGCACGAGCAGCGAGTCCTTGGAGCCGAAGTGGTAGGTGACCTGGTTGGGGAAGGCGCCTGCCGCGTTCGCGATCTCCGCGACGCTCACCTCGGCGCCGGGCCGCTCCTTGCAGAGCCGTGCAGTCGCCTCGATCAGCTGGCGTCTGGTCGCGCGACCGCGGTCACGCGATCGGGCCGGTGTTGGTCGGGCTTCGGTTCGCTTCTTCTCCACACCCGAATTGTATGTGATACAACTAGGCTCGTTCGCTTGTATCGCATACAAGAAAGGTTGAGTGGCATGCACAGGACCGAAGTCGTGGTCACCGGACTCGGCGCGATCACACCACTGGGCGCAGACGTGGAGTCCACCTGGAGAGCCCTGCTCGCGGGCCGGTCGGGCATCCGCGGCGGCGCCCTGCGCGGCCACGAGGACGCCGGCCTTCCCGACACCGCCGCAGGCACGATGGCGATCGACCCCGCTCAGTCGCTGCCGCCGGCGCAGGCCAGGCGGCTCGACCGCTCACAGCAGGCGGCCTTCACCGCAGCGGCGGAAGCCTGGGCCGACGCCGGCGCCCCGCAGGTGGACCCGCACCGGCTCGCGTCAGCGATCGGCACGGGCATCGGGGGCGTACGGACGCTGCTGAAGGAAGACGACGTACTGGAGACGGCCGGGACGCGGCGCGTCTCGCCACGCACGGTACCGATGCTCATGCCCAATGCGGCAGCGGCGCTGATCAGCATCGAATACGGCGCACGGGCCGGGGCCTACACGCCTGTCTCGGCATGCTCCTCCGGCGCCGAGGCGATCGCCCTGGGGGCCAGGCTCATCCGTGCCGGCGAGGCGGACGTGGTCATCGCGGGCGGGACCGAGGCCGCGATCACCCCGATCACCGTCGCCGGCTTCGCCCAGGCACAAGCACTGTCGCGGTACACCGTCGAACCCGCCTCAGCGTCCCGCCCCTTCGCCGCGGACCGCAGCGGATTCGTCCTCAGCGAAGGCGCCGCCGTCCTGGTACTCGAAAGCGCCGAGCATGCTGGCCGCCGGCGCGCACACGTCCACGCCGTACTCGCGGGAGCCGGCATCGCCGCCGACGCCCACCACATCACGGCGCCCGCCCCCGACGGCTCCGGCCAGGTCGCCGCCATGCGCAAGGCCCTCGCCCAAGCCGGTTTGACTCCAGAGCAGATCAGCCACATCAACGCCCACGCCACCGGAACCCCGGCCGGCGACACCGCCGAGGCACGCGCGATCAGACAGGTCTTCGGCCGCGCCACCGTCACAGCCCCCAAAGCGGCACTCGGCCACCTCTTCGGCGCGGCCGGCGCAATAGAGGCGCTCATCGCCGTCCTCAGCGTGGAACACGGCGTCATCCCGCCGACCCGCAACCTCACCGCAGCCGGCATCGCACCCGACATCGATCTCGATATCGCCACAGCACGACGAGACGCCCCCCAGAAGGCCGTACTCAGCAACTCATTCGGCTTCGGTGGACAGAACGTCTCACTCATCGTCACCCGCGCACAACACCACACCTCCCGCATCGCCCCGACGACACCGTGACCCACGTAAAACGCACCACTGTCCCCAGAAGGCCGCCACCGATGGATCGAACATGGCAAGACCCGTCCGATCACGCACGTCACCGCAGAAGTGGGGACTTTCCGAGCAACGGCGCCGAGGCGGGCGAACCGGCACCCGCCGCACAGCGAACTCGGGTTGACCGATCGAAGTTCGACGCCACGCCCTCAGCCGGGCACGACACCGGCCGACGCGGTCACACACGTTGAGGAGATGCGCCGCGCCCACAAGTGGCCGGCCACCCGCAACGCCCACGAGCCCGCCGCCGACGGACACCGTGACCGTCGGGCCGCCCGCGCCAGGGCCCGTTGCGCCCGTTCGTCGTCGAGGCCGGCCAGGAGGGTGCGGGCTTTCGGCACGCAGGGGCGGGCAGGTCCCTGTCGAAGCGGCGCTGGAGGTATCCGGCCTGGCGGCAGGTCGCGCGGCCGGAGGGCCGGTCGCCGCCGTGGCCCGGCGCCGCCGGCCTGCCATCCACCACTGCCCCGGCCTGCTCGGCCGGGCGCCGCGTGGCCGACGTGCCGGGGCGGGTCCGACCAGCCGGTGGTCGTGGTGGTCGCGGGCGCCTGCCCGGCGCGCCGGGGAACTCGGTGTCGGCGGGGTGCCGGGGGTGCTGATCGGGGTGCTACGGGTAGACCGCGGCGAGCAGGCCGCGGACGAAGCGGTCCAGGTTGTCGAGGCCGGCGGCGGCCAGGGTGTCGGGGCCGGCGCCGAGCAGGTGTGGGATGGCGCCGTGCAGGGCGAGGGTGACGGCGGCGGATCGTTGCGGGGTGACGGGCAGGCCGGCCGCGCGCTGGGCGTGTTCGAAGGCGGTGAAGTCGGCGGCGGAGATCGGGTCCAGGATCGCTGACAGCCAGGTGCGGCGGGTGGCCTCGGTCTGGAGTTCGAGGTAGGCGAGCATTCTGGGGCGGCCCGGTCCGGCGACGTTCTCCAGCAGGCCTGCGAGCATGGCCACCAGGCCCTCGCGGTCGCTGGGCCCTGGGCCGGAGGCCGCGATGTGTTCGGCGACCATGCGGTACTGCTCGGCGCACCGTTCGGCGACCGCGCCCAGCAGGGCGTCCCGCGTGGGGAAGTAGTTCTTGGTGGTGCCCGACGGCACCCCGGCGGCCGTGTCGACGGCCCGGTGTGTCAGCCCGCGCCCGCCCGCCTCGGCCAGCACATCGATGGCTGTATCACGCAGCAGGTCCCGTCGATCATGATTCACCGTCAATTTTCCTTTCCTGGCCGCGACTTGACTATATCACCACGGACGGGGTACCACATCTGTGGTGGACTTCCCGGAGGGAAGCCGCACGGCGGATCAAGGTCGGCGACGACCGCAGAAAAACGCCCGCCGCGACGTGAGACGCAAGGAGTAAGGGGAAAAAACGATGGCCAAGTTCCGCGGACACTGTGGTGAGTGCGGATTCAAGACCGAATGGACCACCGAGGCCACGACGGAGCAGGACCTGCTCGATCACTACACCAGGCGGCACCCGCACCTCGAGCCGGGCGGCGCCTCGCAGATCGCGCCCGGCAACCCGGACGGGCTGGGGTGCCTCGGCTGGATCGCCATCGTGATCGTCGCATTCTTCGTCCTCGCCATGTGCTCGCGCAACGGCGGCTGAGCATCGGCGCGCTGCGCTCTCCAGACCGGGCGCCCGGATCGTCCGCCTGTCCATCGGGCGGGACGGGGATCGGCCGCTGGCGGACAAGCCGAACCACCTCAACCGACACGTCCGTACGCCTGGAGAGCGCACACTGAAGCGGCCAGCGCCCCGGAACCTCACAGCCGGGGTGCCGGCCTCCGCCATCTCAGGTGCTGCCGGCATCCCGAATTCCGAGCTCCGCGCGTCGTGCGGGACGGCACCGATGCCGAGTGCGAGCGGGCCGCCGCCGAAGTCGCGGCCGCCGAGGAGAAGCGGCACGGCTCATAACCCCGTCTCACCCCGGCGTAGGCCGCTGACCTGCGCTGGGGGGTTTCGCCCGGGGCGTTGGTGCGTTCCGGGCACCGGCCGGTGAGTTTCGGCTGTTGGCGCAGGTCGGCGGCCGGTGAGTACGTCCGTAGATGGGCCGTCCGGGCGGTGGCCAGGTTCAGCTGGAGTTGCTGGCCGAGCGCGGGCCGCTCGGGCCGGTGTGGTGGCGCTACGGCCGCCCCGGCCGGCACTACCTCACCGAGGCGCTCGACAACCCGGACAACCGCGCCGCCTACGACCGGCGCCAGGCCGCCCGGGACGGTGGTGAGCAGTTCGGCGGTGGCCGGGTTCTCCTCGGCGGCCGGTCGCGGGTCTGCCGCCGCGCCGCGCATCCCGGCGGCCCCCTTGCCGACCGGGACCGCTGGCAGCCGCGGGAGGGAGCACCGGCGCCGTCGCCGGGCTCGTTCCCGCCGTCCGGACGCCGGACCGGCGACCGGACGGCGGG
>NZ_JBHXTQ010000049.1:0-60974 GCF_042677305.1 Kitasatospora sp. NPDC127121
CCAGGAACCAGGAACCAGGAACCAGGAACCCCAGAAACACGGAGCGGGCGGCCGGTCCCGGCCTCCCGCTCCGCCGCCACTCCCCGTGGCCGCACCGCGAACGCCCGTTGGGACGTCCACGCTGCGCAACCCTCCGTAGGGCAAAACGCCCATTTCGGGATCTAAGCACATGAATGCGCGATTTTCTCGACGCGCCGCCGACATGCCCGAACACACCCGGCGAACGCCGTAGACAGGACTCCCCGTCCCTCACCCCCGGGAGTCCCGATGACCATCTCCCCCGCCAAGCTCTCCGACCCCACCGTGCGCGCCTTCGTCGCCGCGGTCAACGCGGGCGACCGCGACGCCTTCCTGGCCACCCTCACCCCGGACGCGACCATGTCCGACGACGGCTCCGACCGCGACCTGCCCCAGTGGATCGACAAGGAGATCTTCACCGTCCGCGGCCGGATGGACGTCCAGACCGAATCGGACGGCGGCCACGCGCTGATCGCCAACTTCACCAACGACACCTGGGGCGAGATGCGCACCGCCTGGCGCTTCACCCTCACCGGCCCGAAGATCACCCGCTTCGAGACCGGCCAGGCCTGACGGCTCGGGACCGCGCCCGCCGCTACCCGGACAGCCCCAGGCACCCCCGCACCGCACGGATCAGGTTGCGCGAGCGGATGTCGCCGGTGACGCCCGGCTGCATGCCGTTGGTGACGTAGCCGAAGCCCAGCCCGAGCTCCGGGTCGGCGAAGCCCAGCGAGCCGCCCCGGCCGGGGTGGCCGAAGCTCGCCGGGGAGGCCATCGGCGCGGTCGGGCCGTGCCGCCAAAAGCCCAGGCCGAAAGTGGAGTTGACGATCAGCACCCGGTCCGGTCCGCTCACCTCGGGCCCGACCGCGCGGGTCAGCACCCCGGGCCCGAGCAGCGGCGGCAGCAGCGCGCCGGAGCCGTCCGGGCGGTCGGCGGCGCCGATCAGCGCCGCGTAGAACCGGGCCAGCGAGCGGGCGGTGCCGATGCCTCCCGCGCCGGGGATCTCGGCGGCCTGCACCGCCGGGTCGTTGAGGTCCACCCCGGGGCGCACCGAGGCGAAGGACCGCGCGGTCAGCGAGGCCGGGTCCTGGTAGGCGTCCCGGACGGACTGCTTGGGCCGCAGCCGCAGCCCGCTCGGCCCGGTCCGGGCCGCCTCCGGGGCGGGCAGGTCGACCAGCCGGCCGACCCTCGGCGCGGCCCCGGCCGGCAGCCCGATCCACAGGTCCAGCCCGAGCGGCCGGGCGATCTCCTCGGCGAAGTACTGGCCGATCGTGCGCCCGCTCACCCGCCGCACCACCTCGCCGACCAGCCAGCCGAAGGTGTACGGGTGGTAGCCGTGCGCGGTGCCCGGCTCCCAGGCGGGCGCCTGCGCGGCCACCGCGGCCACCGCGCGCTCCCAGGTGAGCACGTCCTCCAGCCGCAGCGGCACGTCCAGCGCGGGCACCCCGGCCTGGTGCGACAGCAGCCAGCGCACCGGCACCCCGCCCTTGCCGGCCTGCGCGAACTCGGGCCAGTAGGAGGCCACCGGGGCGTCCAGGTCGAGCAGGCCGCGCTCGGCCAGCAGCAGCGCGGTGGTCGCGGTCAGGCCCTTGGTGACCGAGCGCAGCACCTGGGCGGTGTCCGCCGTCCAGGGCACCGCCGGCGCGGGCCGCCCGCCGACCTCGGGCCGGGCGTCACCGCCCCACAGGTCGACCACCTTGCGACCGCGCACGTACAGCGCGAAGGCCGCGCCCAGTTCGCCGTACTCGTGGAAGTTCCGCGCGAAGGCCTCCCGTACGGGCTCGAACCCCTCGGCCGTCTCGCCCCAGATCTCCACCACCGCGCGCCACCCTCAGCCTGTCCGGTTCCTGCGTTCCCGCCCGCGTCCGATCGCGCACGAATCACATGCGGATCACATGCGAATCGAGCTCGGATCGCACTCGAAAATCGTTCGAAGCGGGCCCCGAAACCCTAACCTGTCCGTCATGACCAACCCTGCCGAAGAACTGCTGGACGTCGTCGACGAGCACGACCGGGTGATCGGGACGGCGCTGCGCGGGGAGGTGTACCGGCAGGGGCTCACCCACCGGTGCGTCTTCATCCTGGTCCGCGACCCGGCCAGGCGGATCTTCGTCCACCGCCGCACCGACACCAAGCTGTTCGCCCCCGGCGCGTACGACATGTTCGTCGGCGGCGTGGTCGGCTCCGGCGAGACGTACGCCGAGGCCGCCGTCCGCGAGGCCGAGGAGGAGCTCGGCGTGCACGGGATCACCCCGCGCCCGCTCTTCAAGTTCCTCTTCCGGCAGGACCGGCTCTCCTGGTGGAGCGACATGTACGAGGCCGAGTGGGACGGCCCGGTCCAGCCGCAGGAGTCCGAGGTCGCCTGGCACGCCTGGCTCACCCCCGCCGAGCTCGCCGACCGCCTCGCCCGCGACCACTTCGTCCCCGACGGCCGCGAGGCCTACCGCCGCTACCTGGACCTCCACGCCGCATAGGCCCCGCCCCGGACGGCGGATAGGGTGGCGCGCATGGCCTCCCGTACGCCGTCGCCGACGGCCGCCCGCGCTGCACGGACCCCCGCCCCGGAGCAGGCCCCGGAGCAGGCCCCGGACCGGGCGGCGGGCCGGACGCCAGGCCGGGCGGCTGCCGGTGAGCGGCCGCGCCGCAGGCTCAGCGTGGACGAGCGGCGCGAACAGCTGATCGCCGTCGCGCTGGAGCTGTTCAGCCGGCGCCCGCCCGAAGAGGTGTCGATCGACGACATCGCCGCCGCCGCGGGGGCCTCCCGGCCGCTGGTGTACCACTACTTCCCCGGCAAGCAGGCGCTGTACGAGGAGTCGCTGCGGCGGGCCGGGCGGGAGCTCTCGGCGCGCTTCGAGGAGCCCGCCGACGGGCCGCTGTCCGAGCGGCTGTACCGGGTGATGGGCCGCTACCTGGACTTCGTGCAGAGCCACGGGCCCGGCTTCGCGGCGCTGCTGCGCGGCGGCTCGGTGGCGGCCAGCGCGGGCACCTCGGCGGTGATCGACGAGGTGCGGCGGGCCGCCCACGACCAGATCCTCTCCCACCTGGCGATCCCCGCGCCGAGCCCCGGACTGCGGCTGACCGTCCGGGCCTGGATCGCCAACGCCGAGATCACCTCCCTGGAGTGGCTGGCCGAACGCTCGGTGCCGTTGGAGGACCTGCAGCTGCACCTGGTGCAGGAGTTCGTCGCCACCCTCACTCTCACCGCCGCCCGGGAACCGGCGCTCGCCGCCGAACTCGCCTCGTTCTTCGCGGACGAGCGTCCTGACGGCCCGACCGGGCGCCTGGTGCGGGAGCTCGCCGGACTGTTCGCCGTCCCCGGGATCGCCGAGGCGGTCACCGCGCTCGCCACCGCACCGTCCGGCGAAACGTCCCCGCAGGCCACGGGCGAAACGGCCGCGGCTCCCATCGGGTGATCCGCCGGTTCGGTCCCGACAGCGGGCTCTGATAGGAATGAGCACGGATCCGACGGCACGCCGCCACGGCGCGCGCGGACCCACCCGAACCAGCGGACCGCAGACGCAGCAGAGCGGGGGGCTCAACAGTTGACCCAAGACGTCCAGTTCAGCGCGGAGGCCAATCCCTTCGCAGCGGCGGAGCAGGTCTGCGCGACCCTCGGCACGCTCACCGACGCCCTCTTCGACGAGCGCACCTCCCGCCATCCGGCGGCCTCGCTCAGCACCCTGCGCCCGGCTGAACACCCCGCCGCCGAGGCACTGTTCGGCCTCCCGCTGGCCCCGAACGGCCCGGTGCACGCGGCCGTGGACCGGCTCGGCACGGTGCTCACCGCCGGCACGGCCCGCCCCGGTAGCGGCGCCCGGGTCGCCGACCGGGTGACCGCCGCCCTCCACACCCGCTACGGCGGCGGGGCGGTGCGCGGCGCGATCGCCGACCGGGGCACCACCTCGGCCGCGCTGTTCCACCTGCCGGTCACCGGCGAGTTCGCCGACCCCAAGCTGCGCCCGCCGTTCGCCCCGGCACTGGCCGCGCTGGCCGCCGGGCAGCAGACCCGCCAGCCGGTCGAACTGGCCACCGGCGCGGGTGCCGAGGTCCGGCTGGTGGTCCCGCCCGGCTTCCACCCGCTGACCTCCCCCGGTGGTCCGGCCGGGGTCTGCTCCCGTACGGTGCCCGCGCCGGCGGGCGGGGCGGGCGACGTCGCCCCGGCCACCGCCGCGGCCGCCGAGGAACTGACCGGGCATCTGGCCGAGGTCGCCGAGGAGCTGTTCAGCGGTGACGGTCCGGAGCGGCGCCGCGACTTCGCGGTCATCGCCGCCACCCTCGCCGACCTGGTCCACGACGCCGGCACGGTCTACGCGGGCGTCTGCGCGCTGGACGTGGACGGCCGGGCCTCCGACGCCGCCCTCGTCGTCTCGCTCGCCCGGCACCCGCTGCCGATCACCGCGCTCGCCACCGAACTCGCCACCGTCCGGCGGCACGCCGAGGTGTGGACGGTCCTGCTGCCGGCCGGGCCGGCCGCCGTCCTGGTCGAGGGACGGACCGTCCCGGTGCCGGGGCCGCTGTCCGCCGACGGGCAGCGGCGCTGGGTGGTCACCTCGGCGGTCGAGGCCTTCGTCCCGCTGCCGGACGGCGGCACCGTGCTCTGCGTCCAGCTGTCCACGGCGCAGCCGGAGGACTGGGACCTGTACACGCGGGCGTTCGCGGAGCTGCTGAAGAGCGTTCAGTTCGGCTGGGACGGGGAGGTGGCCGGCGCCGTGCCCGCACCCGCGCCCGCCACACCTGCTGCCACTCCCGCTCCCGTCGAGAAGGAGCCGGAAGAGGCGGAGGAGGCGCCGGCTGACCTGCGCGGCACGCCGGTGCAGCTCCCGCCCGAGGACTTCAACCCGTTCGCGCCCGTCGCGGAGGCCTCCCCGGCCGACGCCGAGCCGCAGGCGGCGCCAGCCCGGCGGAAGGGTACGCCGGTCATGGTGCCCCCGCCGGACTTCAACCCCTTCGCCCCGGAAAGCCTCCCGCCCACCCCGGACACGTCCCCGGCAGCGGCCGCCCCGACCACCGACCCGTTCGGCACGGTGACGGCCGACCAGTCGGACCCGTTCGGCACCACGCTCGCGGCGCAGGGCCCGGCCGTCCCGCCGCCGCCTTCCGCGCCGCCGACCGTTCCCGCGCAGGCCGTTCCCGCGCAGGCCGTTCCCGCGCAGGACGCCCCGCGCAAGGGCACGCCCGTCATGGTGCCCCCGCCGGACTTCAACCCCTTCGCCCCGGAAAGCCTCCCGTCCACCCCGGACGAAGCGACGGAGACCGACGCGGCGGAGGCTTCGGGCCCGGAGACCAGGCCGTTCGGCTGAGCCCCGGCAACGGCCCCCTCCGACCGGATCCAACCCCAGGGGGCCGCGACAACGCGACGCCGAGAGCCGACAGTTGGCCGCTGCCACGGACAACACCCGGACGCGGCAGGAGGGTTGGCGAGGCCCTGCGCCGTCAGCCCGCGCGCCGGGCCAGGTGGACCACGTCCGGCACGCCGCGGCTGACCGGGATCTCGTGCGTGACGACGTCGGAGAAGCCCACCGCCCGCAGCGCCTCCTCGAAGTCAGCGGAGGGCTGGGCGCTCCACACCGCCAGCACCCCGCCCGGCTGCAGCCGGTGCCAGAGCACCGCGAGCCCGTCGGCGCCGTACAGCCCGGCGTTGGAGTCGGTGACGGTCCAGTCCGGGCCGTTGTCGATGTCGAGGCACAGCGCGTCGTAGCGCTCGCCGTCGGCCGCCGCCAGGTACTCCAGCAGGTCGGTGTGGAGGACCTGGACCCGCTGGTCCTCCAGCGCGCCGCCGGAGAAGGCGCCGAGCGGCCCGTTCCGGTGCCAGTCGATGATGGCGGTCTCGCGCTCGACGATGGCGATCCGCCCCCAGCGCGGCTCGGCCGCCGCGTACGCCAGCGAGAAGCCGACGCCGAGGCCTCCGATCAGCACCGAGGGCTCTGCGGGGGCGCCGGTGCGGTCCAGTTCGTCCAACGCCGCCTGGATCAGCAGGCGTTCGGAACGGCCGTCGGCGGTGTCCATCAGGAAGCAGCCGTTGGCGATGATCTCGAAGTGCCGACCGCGCCGGCGCAGTACCACCTCGCCGAACGGGCCGTCCCGCCGGTCGAGCGTGACGACGGCCTCGTGAGCGTCCCGTTCGGGCAGTGCGGTGGACATGCGGCTTCCTCAGCGGACTCGGGTGCAGGAGCGTCCCGGCGGACGAGTACCCGCCCGACAATAGCCGAGTCCACCTCTGCGCCCGTCACGTCGTGACCAGCACCCCGGCGTAGGAGACGCCCGCGACGACCACCCAGGAGCCGAGCCCGAGCAGGGCGAGCCGCCCGCCGGTGCGGACCATGGTCGGCAGGTGCACGGCGCTGCCGAGACCGAACAGCGCGGCGGCCAGCAGCAGTTCCTGGGCGTCCCCGGCGAGGGTGAGCGCCCGCTCCGGAAGCACCCCGGTGGTCCGCAGCACGATCATCGCGAGGAACCCCGCCACGAACAGCGGGACGATCGGCGGGCGGCTGCCGGTCTTGACCGGGTTCTTCGCAGGGTCTTCCCCCGACTCCTGGCCCGCCCCGACGACGGCCGCCCCGTCCCGTCGCGCCCGGCGCCGCACCGCGATGGCCATCCCGGCGACCAGCGGCGCCAGCAGCACCACCCGCATCAGCTTGACCAGGACGGCCTCCCGCAGCGCACCCACCCCGCCGGTCTGCGCGGTGGCGACCACCTGCCCGACGTCGTGCACGCTCGCGCCGACCCACCGCCCGAACTCCACGTCGCCCAGCCCGAACGGCTGCTGGAGCAGCGGCAGCACGGCGATGGCCAGCGTCCCGCACAGGGTGACCAGGGCCACCGAGGAGGCGACGTCCTCCTCCTCGCTGCCGGCCGCCTGGCTGACCGCGCCGATCGCCGAGGCCCCGCAGATGGAGTACCCGGTGGCGACCAGCAGCGGCTGGTCGCCCGGCAGACCGAGCCGCCGGCCGAGCCAGAGCGTGCCGGTGAAGGTGGCCGCGACCACCGCGAGCACCATGGCGACGGTGGCCCAGCCGAGGCCGAGCACGTCGTCCAGGCTGAGCTTGAGCCCGAGCAGGACGATCCCGAGCCGCATTAGCCGCTTGCCGGCCATGGACAGCCCTGGCCGGGCCACCCCGCGCACCACCGGGCGCAGCCCGGGCAGGTGGGCCGCCGCCATGCCGAGCACGACGGCGGCGGTGAGCTTGGGCACGGCGGGCACGGCCGCGTGGACGGCGATCGCGGCGGCCACCCCGGCCGCCGCGAGCAGCAGGCCGGGGGCGTCCCCGCCGAGCGGGGGCAGTGAGCGGGTGCGCGTGGCGCGCTCCCGGAGGGTCAGTGCCACGCCGCCCTCACTGCTGCTGGTCGGCGGGCAGCCGGTAGACGCGCCGGATGCTGGTGCCGAGCCGCGAGACGTCCGCGCCGTACACGTGGATGGAGATGGCGGTGCTGTTGCAGGCGTTGCGCACCAGGTGGATGTCACCGGGCGGGGCGAAGGCCGCGACGGTGCCGGCCGGGCCGGCCACGTGCTCGGTCTCGACGAGGTGGGCGGTGCGGCCGTCGGAGACCAGCCGGTAGCGGGTCTCGCTCTCCTGGCCCTGGTGGACGCCGGCCACGCACCAGGAGACGTGGTCGTGGATCGGGGTCTGCTGGCCGGGCAGCCAGACCAGGGCGACGACGGAGAAGCCGCCGTCCTCCTCGGCGTGCAGGACGTGCTGGCGGTAGCGCTTCGGGTCGCCCTCGCGCTGGGCGGGGGTGAGCAGCGCGTCGGGCCCGTCGGGGTCGGCGTGCAGGTGCGGGGCGAGGCGTTCGCCGACCAGGTAGGCGGTGAGTTCCGGGGGCAGTCCGCGGTCCACGACGGCACGGATCTCGCCGATCAGGGCGGTCATCCGCTCGGTGAGCCGGTCGCTGCCGACCGTGGCTGGGGGTGTCATGCCAGCAGGTTCGGCTGCACCGACCCATCACGTCCAACGATGGTTCTTAAGCTTCCCCCCAACTTCAGCTTATGAATCGCCCCGGCGAGCACCCACCGGAGCCACGACTCAGCACCCGATCCGGTCAGCACCCGATCCGACTGGCCGCCGCCCGCCGCAGATGGTCCAGCACCAGCCCGGTGGCCGGTATCCGCCGGTGCTCGCGCAGCACGTACGCGCTCACCTGCCGGCGCAGGTGCGGTTCGACGGCCCGCCCGGTGACCTTGCGGTGGCACATGAAGGAGAGCACCAGCGCGGGCATCAGCGCGATCCCGACCCCGGCGGCGACCAGGCTCTGGACCGCGAGGTTGTCGTCCGTGGAGAACACGATGTCCGGCGCGAAGCCCTCCTCCGCGCAGACGTTCAGCAGGTTGGCCCGGCAGCGCGGGCACCCGGCGATCCAGCGCTCGCCGTCGAGGTCGACGAGCCGAACGGCGTGCCGACGGCCGAGCGGGTGTCCGACCGGCAGCAATACGGTGAGCAGGTCCTCCATCAGCGGGATCTCGTCCAGCCCGTCGGGCACCTCGGTCGCGCCGCCGGGGTAGCGGAAGGCCAGCGCGATGTCGCACTCCCCGCGCAGCAGTCGCTGGACGGAGTCCGGCGGTTCGGCCTCCAGCAGCTCGACCCGCACACCGGGGTGTTCGGCGAGCAGCCGGGCCATCGCCTCGGGTATCAGAGTGGCGTTGGCGCTGGGGAAGGCGCAGACCCGCACCCGCCCGGCCCGCAACCGGGCGAGCGCGGCGAGCTGCTGCTGGGCGGCGGAGAGGCTGCCGAGGATCAGTTCGGCGTGCCGGGACAGCGCCTCGCCCGCCTCGGTGAGCCGCAGTCCGCGCCCGGCCCGGGTGAACAGCGCGACGCCGACGGTGCGTTCGAGCGCCTTCATCTGCTGGGTGATGGCGGGCTGGGTGTAGCCGAGCTCGCGGGCGGCGGCCGAGTAGGAGCCTGCTCTGACGACCTCGTGGAACGTCCTGATGTGCCGTGAGTCGAATACCGGCTCCATGGCCCCTCCCCCGGTCGTCGTCGTCGAGCCTCCGCAATCATAAGAGGAAATTGGAGGTGCCCGCTCTATCCCCACCCGCACCTATGGTTCAGGATCGAACCAGCCTTCTCACTGCTGCGCGGACGGCGGCAGCCCCATCGCCACCCCGGCCTTGACCACCGGCGCCCCGCCCCGCATGCTCGGGCTGCGCCGGCTGCGGCGCTCGACCCAGCGGGCGAGCCAGGAGAGCAGCAGGCACATGCCGATGTAGATCGGCGCGATCACGATCACCACGGGGATGAACGGCAGGTCGTAGTCGAGGTTGGTGGCGATCAGCTTGCCCGCATGCAGGAACTCCTCGTAGGTGATCAGGAAGCCCAGCGAGGTGTCCTTGAGCGCGACCACCAGCTGGCTGATGATGGCCGGCAGCATGGCCCGGTTGGCCTGCGGCACCAGCACGTACGTCATCACCTGAGTCTTGCGCAGGCCGAGCGCGTAGGCCGCCTCGCGCTGCCCCTTGGGCACCGCGAGCACGCCGGCCCGGAAGACCTCGGCCAGCACCGAGCCGTTGTACAGCACCAGCCCGGCCACCAGCGCCCACAGCGGCTGCACCTTGAGCGCGACGAAGACGAAGAAGATCATCACCAGCAGCGGCATGGCCCGGAAGAACTCCACCACCACCGTGGAGAGCACCCGCACCACCTTGTGGTCGGACAGTCGCCCCGCCGCGAACAGCGCGCCGAAGGGCAGCGCGAACAGCACCGTCCAGCCGAAGGCCTTGAGGGTGTTGCCGAGCCCGCTCAGCAGCAGGTCCTGGACGCCCCGGTACTCGAAGGGCATCCACTTCTGGTACGTGAACTGGTGGGTGTGGAAGAGCATGTAGACGATCCAGCCGATCAGCGCCGCGATCAGCAGCAGCGCGATCCCGCCGTACAGCCGGTGGCGGGCGAGCGCCTTCGGACCGGGGATGTCGTACAGCGCCGAGGATCCAACGGTCATCGCGACACCGCCACTCGTCGTTCCAGCAGGTTGAAGACGGCGCTGACGGCCAGGGTGATGATCAGGTAGCCGACGGCGATCCAGACGAAGGTCCAGATGATGCTGTAGCCCAGCTCGTTGATCGTCCGGTAGGTGCCGAGCAGTTCGGTGACGCTGAACGAGCCGGCGATCGCCGTGTTCTTCGCCAGCGCGATCATCACACTGCCGATCGGCGCGACCACCGACCGGTACGCCTGCGGCATGACCACCACACTCATCGTCTGCCCGAAGCTCATGCCCAGGCTGCGCGCCGCCTCCCCCTGCCCCACCGGCACGGTGTTGATGCCCGAGCGCATCGCCTCGCAGACGAAGGCCGAGGTGTAGCAGCCGAGCGCGGCCACCGCGAAGACGAAGAACGGCAGCGTGATGTTGAAGCGCGGCAGGCCCAGCACCACGATGAAGAACAGCAGGGTCAGCGGCGTGTTGCGCAGCAGCGTCACCCACGCCGTCCCGAACACCCGCAGCGGCCGGACCGGCGAGACCCGGAAGCCCGCGATCATCACTCCCAGCACCAGCGACAGCACGGCGCTCACCGCGAACAGCGAGAGCGTGCCGAGGAAGCCCTCCCAGTAGGTCGACCAGTTGTCGGTCAGCGTTTTCACGGCGCGGCCCTCTCAGTACCGGTCGATCGGCGGCGGTGTGGGCGCCGGCTCCCCGGACAGGCCCAGGGTCGCGTCGTAGGCCTTCTTCCAGTCGCCGTTCTGCTCGTTCTGCGCCAGCGCGTCGTCCAGGGCCAGGCGCAGCACGGTGTCGTTCTTCGGGGTGCCGATCCCGTACGGCTCCTGGGAGAACAGCGGGCCGACCACCTTGAGCTCGTCCGGCGCCTTGGCCGCGTAGCCCAGCAGGATCGCGTTGTCCGTGGTGACGGCGTCGACCTGGCCGGTGATCAGGTTGTCCACGCAGGCCGAGTAGGTGTCGTAGCCGATCAGCTTCGCCTTCGGGAACTGCGACTGGATGCGCTGGTACGGGGTCGAGCCGGCCGCCGAGCAGACCTTCTTACCGTCCAGGTCCTGCGGGCCGTGGATGGTGTTGTCGTTCCTGCGCACCAGCAGCGACTGCCCGGCGATGAAGTACGGTCCGGCGAAGCCGACCAGCTTCTTCCGGTTGTCGTTGATGGTGTAGGTGCCGACGTAGAAGTCCACCTGGCCGTTCTGCAGCGCGGTCTCGCGGTTGGCCGAGGCGATGGTCTTGAACTCGATCCGGTCCGGCGGAAAGCCCAGGTAGGCGCCGACCATCTTGGCGATCTCGATGTCGAAGCCGGAGTACACGCCGGTGGCCGGGTTCTTCTCGCCCAGGTACGGCTGGTCCTCCTTGGCGCCGACCACCAGGTGGCCCCGGCTCCGGGCGGCGTCCAGGGTCGGCGAGCCGGTGATGGAGGCGGCGTCGCGCACCTGGTAGCTGGGCAGCGCACTCGCCTGCGGGCCCTTGGGCGGCGGGGTGCCGGGCTTGCCGCAGCCGGCGGCCAGCACGGCGAGCAGCAGGACGGCGGCGAGCGCCGTCCGGCCCCGGGCGGCGGTGGTCTTCCTCGTCACGGCGCCGCCTCAGTGCTTCAGGATCTTGGACAGGAAGTCCCGGGCGCGCTCGCTCTCCGGAGCGTTGAAGAAGTCCTCCGGGGCGCGGTCCTCGACGATCCGACCGTCGGCCATGAAGACCACCCGGTTGGCGGAGGCCCGGGCGAAGCCCATCTCGTGGGTGACCACGACCATCGTCATGCCCTCGTGGGCGAGCTGGCGCATGACGTCCAGCACCTCGTTGATCATCTCGGGGTCGAGCGCCGAGGTCGGCTCGTCGAACAGCAGCGCCTTCGGGTCCATCGCCAGCGCCCGGGCGATCGCCACCCGCTGCTGCTGGCCACCGGAGAGCTGGGCCGGGTACTTGTCGGCGTGCGCCTCCAGCCCGACCCGCTCCAGCAGGGCGCGGGACTTGGCGTCCGCCTCCGCCCGGGGCCGGCCGCGGACCTTGATCTGCGCGAGCGAGACGTTCTGCAGCACGGTCTTGTGCGCGAACAGGTTGAAGGACTGGAACACCATGCCGACCTCGGCGCGCAGCCGGGCCAGCCCCTTGCCCTCCTCGGGCAGCGGCTCGCCGTCGATCAGGATGGTGCCGTCCTCGATCGGCTCCAGGCGGTTGATCGCCCGGCAGAGCGTCGACTTGCCGGAGCCGGACGGTCCGATGACCACGACGACCTCGCCGCGGCCCACGGTCAGCTCGATGTCCTGGAGGACGTGCAGGTCCCCGAAGTGCTTGTTGACGCCGCGCACCTCGATCAGCGGCGTGAAGGCCGACGGCCCCGCCTGGGCCGGCCCGGGAGCGCTGGTCACCGGCCGCGACGCCCCTTCAGCAGCCAGCCCAGCGCGCCGCCGGCGAGCAGCGTGGCGAGCAGTGCGATCCAGAGCGGCGCGGTGACGGTGAACACCCAGAACTGGATCTTCACCTTGTCGAGGTTCGCGAACAGGAACCACACGGCGAGGACGACGATGACGCCGATCCCGATGTACCGGGTGGGGATCCCAGCGATCTCGCTGCGTTTGGAGCCGGACGAGCCGTCCGAAATCTTGGTCACCGGAGCAGTCTGCGGGCCGGGGATCCGATTTGCCCGGTTACACGCCCTGATGGGCGAGGGAGTAACCCGCACGGGGCAATCAGGCCCCGTGCGGGTTTGAAATGCCGTACGGGTCAACGGCGCCGTACGGGTTCGACGGCGCCGGCCCGCTACCGCTCGTCCCGCCAGGAGCGCCAGAGCGCCGCGTACGGGCCGCCGGCCGCGACCAGCTCCGGGTGGCTGCCGTACTCGCTGATCCGGCCGCCCTCGACCACCGCGATCACGTCCGCGTCGTGCGCGGTGTGCAGCCGGTGGGCGATGGCGATCACCGTGCGGCCCTCCAGCACCCGGGCGAGCGAGCGCTCCAGGTGCCGGGCGGCGCGCGGGTCCAGCAGCGAGGTGGCCTCGTCCAGCACCAGGGTGTGCGGATCGGCCAGCACCAGCCGGGCCAGCGCCAGCTGCTGGGCCTGCGGCGGGGTCAGCGCGGTACCGCCGGAGCCGACCTCGGTGTCGAGGCCGTGCGGCAGCGCGTCCACCCAGCCGCCGGCTTCCACCGCGTCCAGCGCGGAGCGCAGTTCGGTGTCCTCGGCCCCGGGCGCGGCCAGCCGCAGGTTGTCCCGCAGGGTGCCGACGAAGACGTGGTGCTCCTGGTTCACCAGGGCGACCTCCGCCCGCACCCGCTCGGCCGGCATCCGCGCCAGCGCCGCCCCGCCGAGCGTCACGCTGCCGCGCCCGGGGGCGTAGATCCCGGCCAGCAACCGCCCCAGCGTGGACTTGCCCGCCCCGGACGGCCCGACCAGCGCGACCCGGCTGCCCGGCGCGACGTCCAGGCTGATGCCGTGCAGGACGTCGGCGCCCTCGCGGTAGCCGAACCGGACGTCCCGGGCCTCGACCCGGCGGCCGTCCGGGTGGCTGGACTCGTCGCCCTCGTGCTCCGGCACCTCGCGGACGCCGACCAGCCGGGCCAGTGAGGCCTGGCCGATCTGCAGCTCGTCGTACCAGCGCAGGATCAGGTCGACCGGGCCGGTCAGCATCTGCGCGTACAGCACTCCTGTGGTCAACTGGCCGACGGTGATCCACCCCTTGAGGGTGAACAGCCCGCCGAGCAGCAGGGTGGCCAGCACCGCCGAGGAGTAGACCGCGTCGATGGTCGGGAACCAGACCGAGCGCAGCCACAGGGTGTAGCGCTCCCAGGCGAGCCACTCGCCCAGCTTGCGGTCCGTCAGGGCGATCCGCTGGTCGCCCAGGCGCAGCGCCTCCACCGTCCGCCCGGCGTCCACCGTCTCGGCCAGCACGGTGTTCACCGCGGCGTACCCGGCCGACTCGTTGCGGTAGGACTGCGGCGCGCGCTTGAAGTACCAGCGGGAGCTGGCCAGCAGCAGCGGCAGGCCGATCAGCGAGGTGAGCGCGAGCAGCGGCGAGGTGACCAGCAGGGCGCCGATCACCAGCAACAACGACACGATGGCGACGGCGAGTTCGGGCACGGCCTCGCGCACCGACTTGTCCAGCCGGTCGACGTCCGTGGTGCCCCGGGAGACCAGGTCCCCGGTGCCGGCCCGCTCCAGCACACCGGTGGGCAGCGCGACCGAGCGGACCAGGAAGTCCTCGCGCAGGTCGGCCAGCACCCGCTCGCCGAGGACGGCACCGCGCATCCGGGACCAGCCGGTGAAGGCGGACTGCACCACCAGCGCCAGCAGGTACCAGCCGACCGCGACCGCGATGGTGGCCTCGGCGGTGCCGGTGGCCAGCGACTCGACCAGGCTGCCGAGCACCCAGGGGCCGACCAGCCCGGCCACGGTGGCCACCGAGTGCAGTGACACCACCGCGGAGAACCCTCGGCGGTGGCGCCGGGCGAGCAGGCGCAGGTAGGCGCGCACGGCGGCCGGTGAGCCGACCGGCAGGGTGGTGGCCGGCCCCTGCTCCTCATGGACGGGGGGCTTCATGACGTGCTCCTCAGGTATGCGGCGGGTCGGGCGGGGCGGACGGCGCGGGTGCCCACGCGGCCGCTCATACCGGCTCCCCCACCGGTGCCGGCTCCTCTTCGCGGGTGACCACGGCCCGGTAGGCCGGCTCGGTCCGCATCAGGTCGCGGTGCCGCCCGGCCACGGCCACCCGGCCGTCGCGCAGCAGCACCACCCGGTCGGCCTGGTCGAGCAGCAGCGGGCTGGTCGCGAAGAGCACGGTGGTGTGCCCCGCCCGGGTGTCCCGCAGTCCGGTGGCGATCCTGGACTCGGTGTGGGCGTCCACCGCGCTGGTCGGCTCGTCCAGGACGAGGACCGGCGGGTCGGCCAGCAGCGCGCGGGCCAGGGCGAGCCGCTGGCGCTGCCCGCCGGACAGCGAGCGCCCGCGCTCGGTGATCCGGGCGAGCATCGCGTCGCCCGCACACTCCGGCGAGCCGTCCACCAGGGCCTCCAGTACGTCGTCGGACCGGGCGGCGGCCAGCGCCTCGGCCACCGAGACCCGCCCCGAGGACGGGATGTCGAACAGCCCGGCCAGGGTGCCGGAGAGCAGCACCGGCTCCTTGTCGTGGACCAGCACCGCCGCCCTGGCCTCGGCCAGCGGCACCGCGTCCAGCTCCGTCCCGCCGAGCCGGACGGAGGGCTGCTCCGGCTCGTCCTCGGCGGCCGGGACGTGCCCGCCGAGCCGCCCGGCGAGCGCCCCGGCGAAGTCCGGGTCCCCGCAGACGACCGCGGTCAGCTCCCCGGCCCGCGCGGTCAGCCCGGTCGCCGGGTCGAACAGGTCGGCGTTCCCCGGCTTGTTCAGCGAGGCCTCGGCCACGCCGCTGCTGCGGCTGAGCGAGAGCACCCGGACGGCGCGCCCGGCGGAGACCCGGGCGACGCTCCAGGCGTGCGCGGCCTCGCCGAGGATCCGCAGCGGCGCCGCGAGGAAGGCGGTGGCGCCGTACACGGCGATCAGGGTGCCGACGGCGAGCTCGCCCGCGGCCGCCTGCCGGGCGCCGTACCACGTCACCCCGATCACGAACAGGCCTGGCAGCAGGACCTGTTGGGCCTGCATCAGCGACCAGATCCGGGCCGATCGGACGGCCGCGGCCCGGACCTTCTGGGAGGCGGCCCGGTACCGGTCGAGGAACAGTTCCTCGCCGCCGATGCCGCGCAGCACCCGCAGCCCCGCCACGGTGTCGGCGGCCAGCTCGGTGGCCTTGCCGCCGAGCGTGCGCTGCTGCTCGTACCGCCGCTCGAACGGCCCGATCAGCGGCCAGACGGCGGCCGCCAGCACCGGGACGCCGAGCAGCACCCCGACCCCGAGCACCGGTTCGACGACCAGCACGGCCGAGCTGACGGCCAGCCAGACGATCACCGCGGCCCGGACCCGGGCGACGAGTTCGACGTACCAGCCGATCCGCTCGACGTCCCCGCTGCCGACCGCGACGACCTCTCCCGTGGCGATCCGGCGGGACAACCCGGCGCCCAGGTGAGAGGCCTGCCGGGCCACCAACTGCTTCACGTGGCACGCCGCGTGGATCCAGTTCCAGATCGCCTGCCGGTGCAGCAGCACAGCACCGAGCGCGGACAGCACGGCGAGCGCCACCGCGAGGGCGCCGGCCCGCCAGATCCCGGCGGCCTCGCCGTCGACAGCGGCCTGCACGCCCCACCCGAGCGCTATCGGCAGCGCCGCCTGGCCGCCCATCTCCAACAGCGCCCAGCAGGTGGCGAGCACCTGCCCGCGCCGCTGGCCGCGCTGGAGCCAGCGCAGGAAGGCCGGGGGCGAGGAGAGATCGGGACTACCGGGGTCGGCCAACGGCAGGGGGGTGAGCAGCATGACACTCCGATACAGGAGGGTGCGGGACGGTGCTGGAGGTCCTGGAGGTGCTGGAGGGCGCGAGCAGGCGTGAGCGGGCACGCCGGGAGAAGGTCACGAGCCGGAGGCACGGGTCTCGCGGCACGGCGGGCCCGACTCGCGCGAACAGCGGAAGACGGGCGGCGGCGGGCGACAGCGCGGCGCCTCGCCCCGGCGGCATCGGCGCGTCCGGGGCGGCGCCGAACGGGACCGCCGGACGGGACGGCCGGACGGGGGCGGGAAGGGCACGAAGGGCCCGGATCTCAGGAGGTCATGGCCACGAGCCTGCCAACCCCGATGTGATCTGCGCAACAGGTTTTTTCGCCGCCCGGCCCCCGGATCCCCGCCGAAGCGGGCCTCCGGCCCCGCAAGATTCCCCCGAACGGCGGGAACAATCCCGCCCGGGTCCCAGTTGCCCCCTTCTGGAATCAGACGGACAACCAGGAGGGCACCCCTTCCCGTGAGCAACATCCCCAACGTCACGCTGAACGACGGCGCGCAGATCCCGCAGCTCGGATTCGGCGTGTGGCAGGTCCCGGACGACGAGGCCACGACCGCCGTCCGCACCGCGATCGAGGCGGGCTACCGCTCCATCGACACCGCGGCCATCTACGAGAACGAGGCCGGCACCGGCCAGGCGATCACCGAGGCCCTGGCCGGCGGCGTCGCCCGCGAGGACCTCTACATCACCACCAAGCTGTGGAACTCGGGCACCCGCGACTGGTCCGGCGAGCAGGGCCGCGACGCCGTCCTGCGCGAGTTCGACGCGTCGCTGGCCAAGCTCGGCCTCGACTACGTCGACCTCTACCTGATCCACTGGCCGCGCCCGAAGCACGGCAGCTACCTGAACGTCTGGAAGGCCTTCGAGCAGCTGAAGGCGGACGGCCGGGTCAAGTCGGTCGGCGTCTCCAACTTCGGGCCCGAGCAGCTCACCCGACTGCTCGACGAGACCTCGGTCGTCCCGGTGCTGAACCAGGTCGAGCTGCACCCGTACTTCCCGCAGACCGAGCTGCGCGCCTTCCACGCCCAGCACGGCATCGCCACCGAGGCCTGGAGCCCGCTGGGCCAGGGCAAGGAGCTGCTCGCCGAGCCGGTGCTGGCGAAGATCGCCGAGAAGCACGGCCGCACGGTCGCCCAGGTGGTGCTCCGCTGGCACCTGCAGAGCGGCGTGATCGCGATCCCGAAGTCGGTCACCCCGGCCCGCATCCGGGAGAACCTGGACGTCGCCGGCTTCGAGCTGGATGCCGAGGACCTCGCCGCGATCGCCGGTGTCGCCACCGGCACGCGGATCGGTCCGGACCCGCAGGAGTTCGACTGGAACTGACGGCACCCGCCGTCCGACTTCTCTGACGAGCGGTCATGTCGAACGACCGCCCACCCCTGCAGGGGTGGGCGGTCTTCGGTGTGCCGCGATCCACCAGCGCCGACGAGCAGCGGCCTCCGGCACGTCAGGCCACCAGCACCTTGAGCCGTCAACGGCTTGAGTCATCAACGCCTTGAGCCGTCAACGCCTCAAGCCTTCGGCACACCAGGCCTTCCGTACGTTGGCGAATCGTTTTGGCTGGCGCTCAAAGGATCCTTCTAGAGCCGCGCCGCCTTGCCGAGGAGCGCCAGCGCGGGCCCGTGCTCACTCTCGTCCAGCGGGGCGAGCAACAGCCGCTGGACCTCGGCCACGCCGGCCGTCGAACGGTGCAGCAGGTCCTGGCCCGCCGGCGAGAGCGACAGCAGGTTGCGGCGCCCGTCCGAGGGGTCGCGCCGGCGCTGCACCAGACCACGGCGCACCAGCCGGCTCACCATCTCGGCCATCGTCGCCTTGTCCAGCGAGGCCAGCTCACCGACCGTGCGCTGGTCGGCGCCCGGTTCCAGTTCGAGCGCGTCCAGCACCGCGTACTGCGGAGCCGTCAGCTCCGCACCGACGTGCTCCGACCAGAGTTTGGTGTGCACCTGCTGGCCCACCCTGATCAGGTAGCCGATCGCCCGCTGCGCGTCCAGTATCGGCCGTGTGTCGGAGAACACGGCGACCGCGGCGGGCTCCAGCCTGGCTATCTTGGCCATCACCCGCACGATCTCCACCTGCTCCTCCGCCGTCAGCGGCTCGAACAGGGTGCGCTGCACGCGGACCACACCGCCGGTGGCCTCACGCACCGCCTGGGCACCGCTCTGCGAGAGAGCGAGCAGTTTTCGCCGGCCGTCGGCCGGGTCACGCCTTCGCAGCACCAAGCCGCGGCGGACCAGCCGCGCGACCATCTCCGCCATCGTCGCCTTGTCCAGCGAGGCTCGCTCGCCGACCGTCCGCTGGTCGGCACCCGGTTCGAGGGCCAGGACCAGCAGGACGGCGAACTGCGGAGCCGTGAGATCGGCTCCGACATGCTCGGACCACAGCCTGGTGTGAACCTGCTGTGCAACGCGAATCAGGTGTCCGGGCGACTGTTGCAGTCGCGCGGACACGCGGGTCGTCGGGATCTCCCCCAGCACCATGTATCCGTCCCGATGTCACACCCGGTGTGTGTGGGACACCCGGGTGGGGCAGTAACGGCGAGTGGGCGTCCAGCTATGAGGGAGGGCGCTCCAGCCGTGCAGCCGGTGGCTGCTGGCGGACACTATACAAACGGCGGGCCCTTGCTGGCAGGCAGGGGCGGATAGTAGACGCAGGTTCGGCAACATTGGCATATTTACGCGCCCGCCACGCCCTCTCGGTAACCCGTTCTCAGTAGAAAGCCGACCGGTCGGTCCTTACCGACCGTCACCCGCGACTCTCCGACCCTGTTCGCCCTCCCTACTCGCGGGTAGGGTGTGGCCACCCTCCCCGGGGCGCTCCCCGCGGAGACCACCCCGAGAGAGACGAGAGCGAGCATGACCGAGCAGAGCACCGCCCCCCGGGTCGCCGTCGTCACCGGCGCCGCCCGCGGCCTGGGCGCCGCCACCGCCGTGCAACTGGCCTCCGACGGCTACGCCGTGGCCGTCCTCGACCTGGACGAGACCGCCGGGAAGGACACCGTCGACCGGATCACCGCGGCCGGCGGCCGGGCCCTGGCCGTGGGCGCCGACGTCTCGGACGCCGACCAGGTGCAGGCCGCCGTCGACCGGGTGGCCGCCGAGCTCGGCGCCCCCGTCGTGCTGGTCAACAACGCGGGCGTGCTCCGCGACAACCTGCTCTTCAAGATGTCCGAGTCCGACTGGGACACGGTCATGAACGTCCATCTGCGCGGGGCCTTCCTGATGACCCGCGCGGTGCAGAAGCACATGGTGGACGCCGGTTTCGGCCGCATCGTCAACCTGTCCTCCTCGTCCGCCCAGGGCAACCGCGGCCAGGCCAACTACTCGGCCGCCAAGGCCGGTCTGCAAGGCTTCACCAAGACTTTGGCCATTGAGCTGGGCAAGTTCGGCATCACCGCCAACGCCGTGGCCCCCGGCTTCATCGCCACCGACATGACCGCGGCCACCGCCGCCCGGGTCGGCATGGACTTCGAAGACTTCAAGCGGGCTGCGGCCTCCCAGATCCCGGTCCAGCGGGTCGGTCTGCCTGAGGACGTCGCCCACACCATCTCCTTCCTCGCGAGCGAGGGCGCCGGCTTCGTCTCCGGGCAGGTGATCTACGTCGCGGGCGGCCCCCTCGACTGAGCACGGAACCTACACAGGGTTACCACGGAGTGGGAAGCCGGCCGCGCCGGCCGCCCACTCCGTTTTCTTTACCGGGGCTTTTGCAGAATCATTCGAACACCACACTGGCATTCGATCCGAGAATCGCGGAAATCACTCCCCGGGCGGACCTCTCCCCGCCAATTGTCGATTTCACGGGAAAATGACAAATCCCTCCGGAATAGCCCCGGCCGGATGGGTAAGGTCACCCCCGTGCAAGCCCCGAGTACCCCCGCGCCCTATCCGAACCAGGGGCCGGAGCAGCTCACCACCACCCACCGCGAGCGCCCGAGCCCCGAACGAGCCCACCGCCGCGAGCCCGGCTGGCCGCCGATGGGCCGCCGACAGGCCGCCCTGCTCGCCGTGACCTGCGTCGCCTACCTGCTGGTCCTGGCCGGTGTCCTGCTCAACACCGCCCTGGTCGACCTCGACTGGTCGGTCCGACTGTTCCGCCCCTACGAACGCTGGCCCAGCCTGGAACCGCTGCTCGACACCTGGGTGGTCGCCGGGCAACGCGGCCCCTCCGCCATCGCCGCCTTCGTCTGGCTCGGCTGGCGCGCGCACCGGCTGGGGCGGCTGCGCCCGCTGCTGGTGATGGCCGTCGCGCTGCTGCTGCTCAACGTCACGGTCGGCGCGGTCAAGATCGTCACCGGCCGGCTCGGCCCGCACTACGCCCAGTACGTCGGCTCGCCCGAACTGTTCTCCGGCGGCACCATCTTCCCGTCCGGTCACACCGCCAACGCGGTCGTCACCTGGGGCGTGCTCGCCTACCTCGCGGTCCGCTGGCGGCGCACCGGCGCGGTGATCGCCGCCGCCACCGCCTGCTCGATCGGCCTGACCACGCTCTACCTGGGCACCCACTGGGTCACCGACGTGCTGGCCGGCTGGGCCGCCGGACTGCTGGTACTGCTCTCGCTGCCGCTGCTGGAGCCGCTGGTCGTCGCCGCCGAACAGCGGTTGGCCCGTCGGCCGGGCCACTGAGCCCGCACGCCACGACCACCGCGGCCACCGGCCACCCCGGCCGCCGGAAAGGTCGACCACCGGGAGGGCGGCCCTACCCCTCCCAGCTACGCTCGACCACGCCGTCGCGCACCGCGAGGTTGAGCCGGCCCTCACGGTGGTCCATGGTCATCATCGCCCCCGGCTCCAGCACCCGGACCGAGGCCCAGCCGTGCCGCCGGGCCAGCTCCCGGGCCCGTTCGATCCGCAGCCCCGCGTAGCCCTCGGCGTCCGCCGCCGCGTCCGACCCCGTCATCACGTCTCCCCCGCTCTCCCCCACGGACGTACGCTGGAATCGTAGCCCCCACCCGCGCGGCCCGGAGGTGAACGGCCATGCGCACCACCACTCCGCGACGGCCGTGGCGCAGCGGCACCGAGCCGGCCACCGCCCGCAGCGATCTCAAGCTCCGCTACCTGCTGTCGCTCACCTTCACGCCGCTGTTCGCGCTCGCGACGGCGGGCTTCGCGATCTGGGCGGCGGCCTCCCCCGCCAACGGCGCCCCCAGCCAGGGGACCCTCACCGGCTTCGCCATCGCCTGCGGCCTGCTCACCCTGTTCGCCACCGTCGATCTCGTCGTGGTCATCCGGCGCCGCCGGACCGAGCTCTGACACGGTGTCTCCCACGGAGTGGGAAGTCGGCCCGGCCGACTTCCCACTCCCGCAACACTCCCGCAACACTCCCGCACCGCCGCCGAGCACCCGCCCAGAACCAGCTCAGCGGCTGCCGACCGCCTGCTTCACCAGCGTCCGCCCGAAGTCCCACATCAGCCCGCTCCCCCGGTGCGCGTCATCCATGATGTCGGTGAAGGCGTCCACGAACCGGTCGACGTCGCGCTCCGTGATGATCAGCGGCGGGATCAGCTTGATCACCTCCAGGTGGTCCCCGGACACCTGGGTCAGGATCCGGTGCCGCTGGAGCAGCGGGACGACCACCATCTGGGCGAACAGCCCCTTGCGCGCCGCTTGCAGGGCCGTCCAGCCGGTGCGCAGCTTGAGCGACTTGGGTCGGCCGAACTCGATGCCGATCATCAGACCCCGGCCGCGCACCTCGGCGAGCAGCTCGTACCGGTCGACCAGTGCGGCCAGCCGCTCGCGCAACTGATCGCCGACCTGACGCGCGTTCTCCACCACCTTCTCCTCGCGCATCACCTCCAGGGTCGCCAGTCCGGCCGCCATCGCCTGGGCGTTGGCACCGAAGCTGGCCGAGTGCACCAGCACCCGGTCCATCGAGGAGTACACCTTCTCGAAGATCCAGCTCTTGCCGAGCGTCGCCCCGACCGGCACGTAGCCGCCGGAGAGCGCCTTGGCCACGCAGACCAGGTCGGGCAGCACGCCCTCCTCGTGCTGGTAGGCGAAGAACTCGCCGGTACGGCCGATCCCGGTCTGCACCTCGTCGCAGATCAGCAGCGCCCTGTGCTCATGCAGCAGGGCCTGCGCGGCACGCAGCCAGCCGGGCGGCGGCGCCAGGACGCCCTTGCCCTGGATCGGCTCGACGATCAGGGCGGCGACGTCGCCGCGCTTCAGCTCCCTGGCCAGCGCGCCGAGGTCGCCGAGCGGGATGGCGGTGTCCGGCAGCAGCGGGTCGAAGCCCTTGCGGAAACCGCTCTCCCCGTTGACGGAGAGCGAGCCGGTGGTCAGCCCGTGGAAGGCGTGGTCGGCGTACAGGACGCGCCTGCGGCCGGTGGCGTACCGGGCGAACTTGAGCGCGGTCTCCACCGCCTCGGTGCCGCTGTTGCCGAAGAACACCCGGTCCAGCCCGGGCGTGTACGAGAGCAGTCGCTCGGCGAGCAGCCCGGGCAGCGGCGAGCAGTCGAAGCGGACCAGGTCCGGCAGGTCGAGGTCCATCACCTGCTGGATCGCCGATCGCACGACCGGGTGGTGGCGGCCCAGCGCGAAGATGCCGAAGCCGGCCAGCATGTCGAGGTACTCGTTGCCCTCGGCGTCGTAGAAGTACGGGCCCTTGGCGCGCTCGTAGTACTTGTCGAAGCCGATGGTGTGCAGCATGCGCGGCAGCTGCGGGTTGAGGTGGCGGCCGTGCAGTTCGTACCGCTCGGCGCCGCGTTCGGCGATCAGCGCGGCGAGGTCGAAGCTGGCGGCGGTGCGGTCGGGGTCAGCCGGCATGGCGCTGGTTCGCTCCTCGGTTCGGTAGCAGGTTCTTGGCGAAGACGGCGGTCTGGGCGGCGACTCCGGTGCCGGTCAGGCCGGTCTCCTCCAGGATCTCCCCGCGCGCGGCGTGGCCGAGGAACTCCTGCGGCAGGCCGAGCACCCGCACCGGCACGTCCACGTCGGCGTCGCGCAGCGCCTGGGCGACGGCGGCGCCGACGCCACCGGTGCGGCCGTTGTCCTCGACGGTGACGACCAGCCGGTGGGCGGCGGCCAGTTCCGGCAGGACCGGGTCGACCGGTTTGACCCAGCGGGGGTCGACGACGGTCGCGGTGAAGCCCTCGGCGAGCAACAGCCGGGCGGCGTCCAGGCAGGCGGCGGCGGTGGTGCCGACCGCGACCAGGAGGATCTCCGACGGCCGGCCGGTGCGCAGCAGGACGTCCATCCCGCCGATCCGTTCGACGGCCGGCACGGCGGGCCCGATGGTGGCCTTGGGGAAGCGGACCACGGTGGGGGCGTCCTCGACCTCGACGGCCTCGCGCAGCTGGGCCCGCAGCTGTTCGGCGTCGCGCGGGGCGGCGAGCCTGAGGCCCGGGACGACCTGGAGGATCGACATGTCCCACATGCCGTTGTGCGAGGCGCCGTCGCTGCCGGTGACCCCGGAGCGGTCGAGGACGAAGGTGACGCCGAGCCGGTGCAGGGCGACGTCCATCAGGACCTGGTCGAAGGCCCGGTTCAGGAAGGTCGCGTAGACGGCGACGACCGGGTGCAGGCCGCCGGTGGCGAGGCCGGCGGCGGAGGTGACGGCGTGCTGCTCGGCGATGCCGACGTCGAAGGTGCGGTCCGGGAAGGCCTTGGCGAAGCGGGCCAGGCCGACCGGTTGGAGCATCGCCGCGGTGATCGCCACCAGGTCGGGCCGCTCGGCGCCGAGCGCGACCAGTTCGTCGCCGAACACCGAGGTCCAGGAGACTCCGCCGCTGGGCGAGATCGGCAGGCAGGTGTACGGGTCGATCGGGTTGACGGCGTGGAAGCGGTCGGCCTCGTCCTGTTCGGCGGGCCGGTAGCCGCGCCCCTTGACGGTGAGGCAGTGCACGATGACGGGGCCGCCGAAGTTGCGCGCCTGGCGCAGCGCCTGTTCGACGGCGCCGAGGTCGTGGCCGTCGATCGGCCCGAGGTACTTCAGCCCGAGGTCCTCGAACATGCCCTGGGGCGCGAAGGCGTCCTTGAAGCCCTTCTTGGCCCCGTGCAGCGCGTCGAAGATCGGCTGGCCGACGAGCGGGGTGCGCTGCAGCGCGCCCTTGCCGAGGGCGAGGAAGCGTTCGTACCCCTGGGTGGTGCGCAGGGTGGCCAGGTGGTTGGCGAGGCCGCCGATGGTCTTGGCGTAGGAGCGCTCGTTGTCGTTGACGACGATGACCAGCGGCCGGTCGCGGGCCTCGGCGATGTTGTTGAGCGCCTCCCAGGCGAGCCCGCCGGTGAGCGCGCCGTCGCCGATCACCGCGACGGTGTGCCGGTCGTGCTGGCCGAGCAGTCCGGCGGCCTTGGCGAGGCCGTCGGCGTAGGACAGGGCGGTGGAGGCGTGCGAGTTCTCGACCAGGTCGTGTTCGGATTCGCCGCGCGAGGGGTAGCCGGAGAGCCCGCCCTTCATCCGCAGCCGGGAGAAGTCCTGGCGGCCGGTGAGCAGTTTGTGGACGTAGCTCTGGTGGCCGGTGTCGAAGACGATCCGGTCGTACGGGGAGTCGAAGACCCGGTGCAGGGCGATGGTCAGCTCGACCACGCCGAGATTGGGCCCGAGGTGGCCGCCGGTGCGGGTGACGGCGTCGATCAGGAACGCGCGGATCTCGTCGGCGAGCAGCGGGAGTTCGGCCGCCGGAAGCTTTCGCAGTTCGGCCGGTGACGTGACGCTGGAGAGCAGTGACATGGGTACACCTCACGACTCGGAGTGGCGCGGTGGTGCCGCCGCCCGGCGGGGGCGGGGCCGGCCCGGGCGCGGGGCCCGGGCCGGACGGGGTGTCCTCGGGAGCGGTGGCGCGGTCGAACGACCGGCTCAGTGGCCGCGGTTGGCGCCGATGGTCTCGGTGATGGCGCGCAGCGACTCCTTGAGCGAGCCCATGGTGGCGAGTACGGCGGTCGGCTCGTAGCCGCAGTGCGCCATGCAGTTGGCGCAGCGCGGGTCCTTGCCGCGGCCGTACTTGCTCCAGTCGGTCTTCTCGACGAGTTCGCGGTAGGTGGGCACGTAGCCGTCGGCCATCAGGTAGCAGGGCCGCTGCCAGCCGAACAGCGAGTAGTTGGGGATGCCCCAGGGGGTGCACTCGAAGTCGGCCTTGCCCTCCAGGAAGTCCAGGAAGAGCGGGCTGTGGTTGAGCCGCCAGCGGCTCCGGTTGCCGCCGGCGAAGGCCTTGCGGAAGAGCTCCCGGGTCTGGTCGACGCCGAGGAAGTGCTCCTGGTCGGGGGCCTTCTCGTAGGCGTAGGCCGGGGAGATCATCATCTCGTCGACCTTGAGCTCGTCGTTGAGGAAGTCCAGCACCTCGATGATGGTCTGCGGGGTGTCGGTGTTGAAGAAGGTGCTGTTGGTGGTGACCCGGAAGCCGCGCCGCTTGGCCTCCTTGATCGCCGCCACCGCCTCGTCGAAGGTGCCCTCCTTGGCCACCGACTCGTCGTGCCGCTCGCGCATGCCGTCGATGTGCACGGCGAAGGTGAAGTACGGCGAGGGCTTGAACTTGTCCATCTTCTTGCGCATCAGCAGCGCGTTGGTGCAGAGGAAGACGTACTTGCGGCGCTCGACGAGCTGGCGGACGATCTCGTCGATCTGCGGGTGCATCAGCGGCTCGCCGCCGGCGATCGAGACCATCGGGGCACCCGACTCCAGGACCGCGCCGACCGCCTGGGCCACCGGCATGCGCTGCTTCAGCACACCCGCCGGGTGCTGGATCTTGCCACAGCCCTCACAGGCGAGGTTGCAGGCGAACAGCGGCTCCAGTTCGACGATCAGTGGGAACTTGTCCCGGCGCTTGAGCAGCTTCTGCTGCATGAGGTAGGTGCCGACCCGCACGGTCTGGCGCAACGGCATGGCCATGGCTAGCTCGCCTCCTGGGGGAGCGTCGAGGATGTGGGGTGGTTCAGGTCCGCGGGGCCGGGCCGGGACTCCTGCCGGTACCAGTCGACCAGGGCGGGTACCGCCGCCCGCAGGGTCCGCCAGGCACGCACCCCGGCCGGGAGGGTGCCGGGCCGCAGCAGTTCGCGCTCGGGGGTGTCCACGACCACCCGCAGGACGGCGGCGGGCAGCGTCGGCCGCCGTTCCCGCAGCGCGGCCAGCACGGCGGCGGCCTCCATGTCGACGGCGAGCGCGCCCTGGAGGTGCAGGGCGCGCCGTTCGAGGCCGCGGACGACGTGGTCGGCGGTGTGGTGCACCCCGGCGTGCGCGGTCAGGCCGAGTTCCTTGAGGGCCCTGGCGAGCTCCGGCCCGGAGTCGACGGGGTACAGGTGCCCCTCCGCGTCGCGCACGCCGTCGGCGACCACGATGTCGCCCGGCAGCACGCCCGGGCCGACCGCGGCGCCGAAGCCGGCCACCACGACCGCGCCGTAGCCGCCGGGGGCGGAGCCGAGCAGCCGGCGGACGGTCAGCGCGGCCCGCCGCCGGCCCATGCCGGTGCGCACCAGCACCGGCGGCCCGCCGGCCGCACCGCGCCAGTCGCCACCGCGCAGCGCCCAGACCTCGGGTCCCAGCGCGCAGAGCACCAGCAGCGGGGCGGTGGTCACCGCGCCGCCCCGATCGCCGGGGTGTCGCCGTTGCGGCGGCCGAGGGCGGGACTGCCGTGCAGGTAGCGGCCGAGCGCGGTGACCGGGAAGACCAGCCGGTACAGGTGGTAGTTGATGGAGAAGTCCCACGGGAAGCCGGTGCCGGTGAACTGCGGCTCGTCCCAGGTGCCCTCGGGCAGTTGGGTGCGCACCAGCCAGTCCACGCCGTGTTCCACCGCCGGGTTGGCCCGGCCGTCCGGGCCCTCGCCGGCCGCGAGCAACGCCATCAGCGCCCATGCGGTCTGCGAGGCGGTGGAGTCGCCGCGCCCGGCCCAGCGGGCCGGGTCCTCGTAGGAGCGCATGTCCTCGCCCCAGCCGCCGTCGGTGTTCTGCCGGTCCTCCAGCCAGCGGACGGCGCGCCGGATCGCCGGGTGCTCGTCCGGGACGCCGGCCGCGACCAGGGCGGGCAGCACCGAGCCGGTGCCGTAGATGTAGTTGGTGCCCCAGCGGCCGAACCAGGAGCCGTCCGCCTCCTGGTTGTGCAGCAGCCACTCGACGCCGCGCCGGGTGCGCCGGTCGCGGGCCCGGCCGGTCTCGGCGAGCATCTCCACCACGTGGGCGGTGACGTCGGCGGACGGCGGGTCGACCACTTCACCGAAGTCGCAGAACGGCAGCTTGTTGGGCAGCGTGCTGGTGTTGTCGACGTCGAAGGCGCCCCAGGCGCCGTTCTTGGACTGCATGCCGAGGTTCCAGAGCACGCCGCGGTCCATCGCCGCATCGACCTTGGCCGGGTCGGGGTGGTCGACCCGGCCCAGCGCGAGCACCACCTCGGCGGTGTCGTCGATGTCGGGGTAGGTGTCGTTCTCGAACTCGAAGGCCCAGCCGCCGGGGGCCAGCGTGGGCCGCTGGACGGACCAGTCGCCGTCCTTGCGGATCTCCTCGCCGAGCATCCAGTCGACGGCCGAGACCAGCGCCGGGTGGTCGGCCGGCAGCCCGGCGTCGACCAGCGCGATGGTGGCCAGGCAGGTGTCCCAGACCGGGGACTGGCAGGCCTCCAGCCAGCGCCGGCCGTCCTCGGTGTGCACGGTGAAGCGGTCGAAGGAGGAGAGTCCGGCCTGCATCACCGGGTGCTCCAGCTCGTAGCCCTCCAGGTGCAGGGCGATCAGCGAGTACACGGCGGGCGGCTGGATGCCACCCCAGCAGCCGTCGGCCTCCTGCCGTTCGACGATCCAGCGGCAGGCCTGGGAGACGGCGAGCCGGCGCAGCGGGCGCAGGGCTCGGTGGTGGTAGGCGTGCAGGACCTTGTCGAGGCGCTCGAAGAGGCCGTCCCAGCTGGTGGCGGGGGCGAGCGGCCGGTCGGGGTAGGGGTGGTCCGGGTCGGTGTGCAGCTCGGTGAGCGGGAAGGGCGCCGGACGGACGGGGCGGTGGGCCGAGACGACGGTCAGCGGGACGATGGTCTGGCGGGCCCAGCAGCCGAAGGCGTAGATGTTCAGCGGCAGCCACTTGGGCAGGAAGATGATCTCGGGCGGCATCTCGGGGAGCCGTTCCCAGGGCCACCAGCCGAAGAGCGCGAGCCAGATCCGGGTGAAGACCCGGGCGGCCGCGATGCCCCCGGCGGAGCGGACGTACCGCGCGGCGGCCACCATGTGCGGGGCCTCGGGGTCGTCGCCGGCGAGTTTGAGGGCGACGTACGCCTCGACGGTGGTGGACAGTTCGGCCGGCCCGCCGTGGAAGGTGGCCCAGGTGCCGTCCTCCCGCTGCTGGGACCGGATCCATTCGGCGGTGGCCTTGGTCTGGTCCTCGGTCCGGATCCCGAGGAACTGCCGCAGCAGTAAGTCCTCGGCGTCCATGGTGACGTTGGTCTCCAGGTCGCCCTTCCACCAGCCCTCGGAGCTCTGCAGCGAGAGCAGGTGGGTGGTGGCGCGGGCCAGTGCCTCCCGCGCGTCGGCCGCTCCGAGGTCCGCCTCACCGGCCGGCCGGAGCTGGTCGGTGTCTTCGGGCTGCCACCGCCCGGCGCCCAGGAGGGTCGGGGGGCGGTCGCCCACCGCGACCGGCTCGGAATCGTACTCAGGGTCGAGCCGGCCGTCCGCGGTTGCTGTCAACGTAACGTCACCTCTCTCGTACCACCACGAATTCGGCGAGTGCGACGAAGTGCTCGCGCACCTCGTCGGACATGGGCACCTCGTCCAGGGCGGCGAGGGCAGTCGTGTGCTGGCGGCGGGCTTCCTCCTGGGTCCAGGCGCGGCCGCCGGCCTCCTCGATCAGCGCGGCCCGGGCGGCGAGCTCGGGCTCGCCCTCCTCGCCGCGGCCCTTCGGGTCGGCCAGCTGCTCGGCGAGCCGGCGCGAGGCCGCGCCGCCCTCGGCCAGCGCGGCGGCGACCGGCAGGGACTTCTTGCGCTGGCGCAGATCGCCCCAGTGCGGCTTGCCGGTGACCTCGGTGGCGCCCCAGATGCCGAGCAGGTCGTCCACCGCCTGGAAGGCCAGGCCCAGGTGGTGGCCGTAACGCTGGAGCGGTTCGGAGACCTTGTCGTCGGCCCCGGCCAGGACGGCGCCGATCGCCGAGGCGGCCGCCAGCAGCGCCGCGGTCTTGCCGCCCTCCATCTCCAGGCACTCGGCGACGGTGACGCTGTCGCGCTGTTCGAAGGCGACGTCCATGGCCTGGCCGTCGATCAGTCGGCGGGTCGCCGTGGTGAGCAGCCGGACGGCGCGTGCGGCGTCGGTGGGGCTCGTACCGCCGGTCACCGCGGCGTCGAGCAGCACCTCCGTGCCGAGCGTCGCCAGGGCGTCGCCGGCCAGGATCGCCTGGGCCGGACCGAAGACCGTCCAGGCGGTGGCCCGGTGCCGTCGGGTCTCGTCACCGTCCATCAGATCATCATGGAGCAGGGAGAAGTTGTGCACCAGTTCAACCGCGACCCCGCCCGGCACGCCGACCTCGGCGGCGGCGCCGGTGGCCCGGGCGGAGAGCAGGGCCAGGGCGGGGCGCACGGCCTTGCCGCCGTCGCCCTTGGCCGGGGTGCCGTCCCGGTCGATCCAGCCGAAGTGGTACGCGGCGACGGTGTCCATCGGTGCGGCCAAACGGGCGACGGCGGACCGTAGCGGCGGGGTGCAGAGCGTGCGGCTGCGGGCCAGCAGCTCCGGCACCGAGACCGGTTCGGCGTGCGCCGTGCCTCCGACGGCGATGCCGGTGCGTGACTCCACGTGCGTTCCCTCTCCCTCGTGGTGCCGGACCGCCCGGGGCGGCCGGGTGCTTGCGCTGTCGGTGCGGCTGGTGTCGATGTGGCCGGTGTCGATGCGGCTCGGGTCGGTGCGGCTGGTGCCGGTGTCACCGCTGTCAGTGCCGCCGGTGCGGCCGGTGTCGTTACCGCCGGTGCGGTCGACGGGAGGCCCGCCGGCTCTGGCGGGGTCCCCGGCGGCGCCCGCCGTCACCGGGGCCACCTCCCGTCGCCCCGGTCCGCCGGCAGCCGACTGCCGGCCGCGGCGAGCGCCGCGTCGGCCGCGGCGTGGCCGCTGCGCACGGCCCCCTCCATGGTCGCGGGCCAGCCGGTGGCCGTCCACGCGCCGGCCAGCAGCAGGCCGGGGACGTCGGTACGGGCCGACGGGCGCAGCAGCGCGCTGCCGGGCGCCGGGTCGAAGGTGGCGGTGCGCTCGCGGGTGACGAAGAAGTCCAGCACCTCGGCCCCGGCGGCGGCCGGGAGCAGCCGGGCCAGCTCCGGCAGGTACCGGCGGCGCAGCTCGGCGACCGGCAGGTCGATCTCGTCCTGGACGGCGGACTGCGAGAGCGCCAGGTACTGGGCGCCGGGGTGGGCCCGGCCGAGCCCGGTGCCGGCCAGGCCGGAGTGCGCGGTGCGGTCGAAGACCCACTGCACCGGGGAGCCGAGGGCGGCGAAGAACGGCCGACGCAGCACCTTGCGGTCGTAGACCACGTGCACGTTGAGGATCGGCGCGGTGCCGAAGTCGGCCAGCCGGTCCTGGCCGGGGAGGGCGTTCGGGGGCAGCAGGGCGGCCGCGCTGTCCTGGGCGCCGGCCAGCACGACGGTCTCGGCGGGGAGCGGCTCCGCGCCGCCTTCCAGATGGACGGCGTGCTGGGGCACCGCCGGCTTGAGCTCCGTCACGCGGGCGCGCAGCAGTACCTTCACGCCGGCGCGTTCCAGCTCGGCGAGCGCCCGGTCGTGGTGGATCACGCCGAGCGGGACGGCGGCCATGCCGATGTCGGAGGCGCCCGGGTCGGAGAGCAGGCCGGTCTTGAAGACCATCGCCGCCAGCGCCAGCGACACCTGGTCGGCCCGGGCGTTCAGGGTGGCGACGCCGACCAGGTCCCAGAGGGCGGCGAGGGTGTTCGCGTTCTGCCCGTTGCGGCGCAGCCACTCGCCGAAGGAGATCTCGTCCAGTGCCGGGTCGGCGAGGTCCAGGCCCTGGAGCGCCAGCGCGCCGCGGACCACCCGGGCGCGGTCGGCCGGCCCGAGGTGCGGGTAGCGCGCGAGGCTGCCGGCCAGGTGCAGCGGAACGGGCAGGCCGGCCCGGCGCAGCCGCCCGAGGGTGCGCACCGGGGCCGCGTCCGGCCCGGCGACGGAGAGCACCGGAACGTCCAGCCGGTCCTGTACGTGGACCAGCCGGGCGGCGCCGAGCCGCTCCAGCAGGCCGCGGTAGGCGGTGCAGCAGCGCAGGTAGACGTGCTGGCCGTTGTCGACGGTCAGCTCGCCGCGCTGGAAGGAGAACGCCAGCCCGCCGAGCCTGGGCCGCCCCTCGACCAGCGTGACCCGGTGGTCGGCCTCGGCCAGCCGCAGCGCGGCGGTGATCCCGGCCAGGCCGCCGCCGACCACCACGGCGGCCGGGCGCGCGGCATCGGCTCGCCCGGTCATCGACCCTCCCCCTCGCGATTGCTGGACCGCCCTGCGGCGGTCGCTCCGGCCGGCACGCTCGTGACCGGCCCGGTCCTGGTCAACACTGCTCTGCCCGCTTGTGATTCCCCGCTGACACAGCGTGACAGAACTGCGGTGAGAATCAAGAACGCCCCCCGGCGAGCCCGGAAAGCGCGACGTACGCCTTCTCCCAGCCCGGCAGCGAGACCCGGCCGCGCAGGACGGACTCGGGGTCGGCGGCGATCCGGCCGAGCAGCCGGTGGTAGATCCCCGCCATCGCGGCGGTGCAGGCCCGGCTTCGGCGGTCGAGCATCGGCAGCAGCCGCAGGCCCTCCTCGAAGGCGGCCTGGGCGCGGGCGGCCTCGAAGGCCACCAGGCCGGTGAAGTCGGCGCCGACCGGCGGCCTGGGCAGCGCGAAGCCCTGCTCGCAGCCGAACCGGGCCAGGTCCTCGGCGGGCAGGTAGGTACGGCCGTTCAGGGCGTCCTCGCGCAGGTCGCGCAGGATGTTGGTGAGCTGCAGGGCCAGGCCCAGGGTGTCCGCGTAGCCCGCGCCGCGCTCGGGGTCGTCGCAGCCGTACACGCCGAGCGAGAGCCGGCCGACCGAGCCGGCCACGCAGCGGCAGTAGACCTTCAGTTCCTCGTAGGTCTGGTACTCGGCGCCCTTGAGGTCCATCTCGACGCCGTCGATCAGTTCGTCGAAGCCGCCGAGCGGGATCGGGAAGCGCCGGGCCGCGTCGGCCAGGGCGACCTTGATCGGGTCGGTGTCGTCCTCGGCGACCACCCCGGCGCGGACCTCGTCCACCAGTTCCCGGGTGCGCACCAGCGTCTCGGCCTTGCGGTCGGACGGAAGGTCCCCGTCGCCGATGTCGTCGACCCGGCGGGCCAGGGCGTAGAGGGCCGACATGGCCAGCCGCTTGGGTTCGGGCAGCAACCGGATGCCGTAGCTGAAGTTGCGCGCCTGAAGTCCGGTGACTGCCTCGCAGTACCGGTACGCCGCCATGACCTGGGCCGACGCCAGTGGTGATGCCGCCACTCGGGCGTTCACCTTCCCTTCGCGAAGATTGCCGCCGCCTTCGCTGCGAGGCGGCGCTTGTTCGGCTTCGCCTGCTGCGCGAGCACGTCGTACCCGGCGTCCTCGATGGCCGCCAGGGCCGCGTACCCGCCGGCGGTGAATCCCGCCAGGAGCAGTCGAAGCCTCCCCCGAACCGTACCTACCAATGGCGCGCCGCGGTCGAGCAGGGTGCGGGCCCGCTGCACCTCGAAGGCGATCAGCTCGCGCACCGGGCCGCTGGCGGTGGGGGCGGCGAGGTCCGCCTCGGTGACGCCGAACCGGGCGAGGTCCTCGGCGGGGAGGTAGATCCGCCCGTGGGCGAGGTCCTCGGCGACGTCCTGAAGGTGTTCGACCACCTGGAGGGCGCTGCAGATCGCGTCGGACAGCTCGATCCGCTCGGGGGTGGCGACGCCGGCGATGGCCAGCACCAGGCGGCCGACCGGGTCGGCGGAGAGGGTGCAGTAGCCGATCAGGTCGTCGTAGCCGGCGTAGCGGGTGGTGGTCTGGTCCACCCGGTTGGCCTCGATCAGGCGGCGGAACGGCTCCGGGGTGAGCCCGTGCCGGTCGACCAGCGGCACGAGGCTGCGCAGCAGCGGGTGGCGGGGGCCCTCGGAGGCTCCCGGGTGGAGCGCCGCCTCGAAGACCCGGTCGAGATCGCGCTCCAGTCCGTCCAGCAGTGCGAGGCGGAAGGCGACCTCCTGCGGACTCGGCGGGCCGGACTGGGCCGAAGGGGTGGCGGGGGGCGTGGCCTCGACCCCGAGCAGGGCGGCGGTGGCGGCCGGATCGGCCAGGTCGCCGTCGCCGGCGTCGTCGACCAGCCGGGCGTAGCCGTAGACGGCCATCAGGTCGTCGCGCCAGGCCGCGGGCAGGAAGAACGGGGCGACCGGGAAGTTCTCCGCGCCCGCCTTGTCCAGGGTCTCCCCCGCGGAGCGGTTCACCGACGTATCTCTGGGCTGGGCCGAAGCCGACACTGCTGTCACTCCCCCGTTCTACACCGCTGGGCATCACCGGCCCGACTCGGACACGCGTCCGAGCGGGGGCGCCACCTCCGGCACACCGCCCCCGCGCATACAGCCTGACACCACGGGGCGCGCCGGAGAAGAGCGCCCCGCCCGGCGCACGGGGGCGCTCACCCCCGCGGCGGCGGGCCACCCGGGGCACCGACGGGGGCGCACGAACAGGGGGCCGGCCCCGGAAATCCCCGGAACCGGCCCCCTGGACGGCTTGTTATTACGGGCGCTCGCCGCGCTCGTAGCGGCCGACGACCTCTTCGGTCGGGCCGTCCATGATCAGCTCGCCGGCCTCGATCCAGATCGTCCGCTCGCAGACCTCGCGGATCGAGCTGTTGTCGTGGCTGACCAGGAAGACCGTACCGGCGGACTTGCGCAGTTCGTCGATCCGCTTCTTGCTGCGCTGCTGGAACGCCTGGTCGCCGGTGGCCAGCGCCTCGTCGATCAGCAGCACGTCGTGGGTCTTCGCGGCGGCGATGGCGAAGCGCAGGCGGGCACCCATGCCGGAGGAGTACGTGCGCATCGGCAGCGAGATGAAGTCGCCCTTCTCGTTGATGCCGGAGAACTCGACGATGTCCTCGTAGCGGCTGCGCACGTCGGCCGGCGCCATGCCCATCGCCAGGCAGCCGAGGATGACGTTGCGCTCACCGGTGAGCTCGTTCATCAGCGCCGCGTTCACGCCCAGCAGCGAGGGCTGGCCGTTGGTGTAGATGCCGCCCTTCTCGGTCGGCAGCAGGCCCGCGATGGCAGCCAGCATGGTCGACTTGCCGGAGCCGTTGGAGCCGATCAGGCCGATCGCCTCGCCCTTGTAGGCGGTGAAGCTGACGCCGCGCACGGCGTGCACCTCGCGCACGCCCGCGGAGCGCTTGCGGCTGATGATGCGGCTCATCGCCGAGGTGGCGCTGCCCTTGCCGGAGCCGGCGCCGTGCACCCGGTAGACGATGTGCACGTCGTCGACGACGACGGTGGGCTCGCGGGCGACGTCCGCGTCCCGGACGGTGTCCAGCTTGCTCAGTTCGACGTCAGCCACGGCCGTACTCCTCCTCGGCCTTCCAGAAGAAGACGTATCCGATCACGAACATCACGACCGCCCACCCAATGCCGTAGGTCCACTGGTGGAGCGGGAGTTCCTGGTGCTGGGGCTGGTGCTTGTTGTAGATGATCGGCGCGAAGGCGTGCCGCAGCAGGTCCATGTAGACCGAGGCCGGGTTGAGGGCCATCAGCGTCTGGATGTACTTGGGCCACTCCTGGATCTTGTCCTGGATGCTGAACATCACGCCGGACAGGAACATCCAGGCCCGCATCACGAAGGGGATCAGCTGGGAGATGTCGCTGGTCTTGGAGCCGAGCCGCGCCATGACCAGGGCGATGCCCGTGTTGAACATCATCTGCAGCACCAGGGCCGGGATGATCAGCAGCCAGGTCCGGCCCGGCTTGATGCCGCTGACCAGCACGGTGCCGACCAGCACCACCATCGAGATCAGCAGCTGCTGGAGCTGGATCACGGTGAACGCGATCGGCAGCGAGGCCCGGGGGAAGTGCAGCGCGCGGATCAGCCCGAGGTTGTCGGCGATCGCCCGGGTGCCGGACTGCACCGCGTTCTGGGTGAACTGGAAGACGAAGACACCGATGCAGAGCCAGGCGATGTAGGTGTCCGGCGGGAAGTTGTCCTTGCTCTTCAGGATCACACCGAAGACCAGGTAGAACACCGCGCAGTTCAGCAGCGGCGTCACTACCTGCCACAGCTGGCCGAGCTTGGCGTCGGTGTACTGGGCCACCAGGCGGGCGGTGGCGAAGGCCCAGATGAAGTGGCGCCGGGCCCAGAGCTGCTTGGTGTAGGCAATCAGGCCGGGCCGCCTGCCGCTCACGGCCAGGCCGTACTTGTCCGCAAGCTGCTTGGGGGTCAGGCCCGCGTCCACCCCCCTGGGGGATGAGAGGCTGACGGGTTCACTCACTGTCGACACATTCGTCCTTCACGCGGGATCGGTCGGGGCGGCCGGTCGACGGGGGTCCGCCGGCCTTGCGCCGATGGGGATCCACTGGATCACGGGGAGAGTCCGGCCGGTGTGTGGTCACCGGCCGCAGCGATCGATCATTCGATCAGATGACCGGTGGCCGGCCCAGCCTGGTCAATCGCCAAACGGTACGCCATCGCATGGGCCGCCGCGGACCGCAGGGTTCGCGCCAGCCCGCCCGGAACCCGCCCCACCAGGCCTTCAGCGCCTCCGAGGAGGGGCGGCGGGCCAGGGTCAGCAGGAACCAGGTTCCCAGATAGAGAGGCACCAACAGGGCCGGAAGGTTCCGTCTGGCGAGCCAAACCCTGTTACGGGCAATGTTGTGGAAGTAGGTGGCGTGCCGGGCGGGCGAGGTCGTCGGGTGGTGCAGCACCACGTCCGCGCGGTAGTCGATGGCCCAGCCGGCGTCCGCCGCGCGCCACGCGAGGTCGGTCTCCTCGTGGGCGTAGAAGAACTCCGCGGGCAGCTGCCCGGCCTGCTCGAACACCGCGCAGCGCACGGCGGTCGCGCCGCCCAGGAAGGTGGTCACCCGGGACGAGCGCAGCGGGTCGCTGGCGCGCAGCCGGGGGACGTGCCGACGCTGGGTCACGCCGGTGTCGGGGTCGGCGATCCGGAAGGCCACGATGCCCAGCTCCGGGTCGGCGGTGAAGGCCTCGCGCAGCAGGCGGGCCGAGTCGGTGCGCGGCAGGTGCCCGTCGTCGTCCAGGAAGAGGACGGCGTCCACGTCCCGGCCGTCGCGGCCGAACAGCTCGATGCCGACGTTGCGCCCGCCCGGGATGCCGAGGTTCTCCGGCAGCTCGACGCTGCGCACGCCCTCCGGCAGCGGCGGCAGCTCGGCGCCCTGGCCCACCACGGCCAGCTCGACCGCCGCGCCCTCCTGGGCGCGCACCGAGTCGATCAGGGCGGCCAGTTCCTCGGGGCGGTTGCCCATGGTGATGATGACGGCTCCGAGGCGGAAGCTCTCCGCGCTGGTCGGGGCGCTCATCGCAGCCTGCTGGAGAGGACGATGCTCAGCAGGTGCAGCACGGTCTGCAGCATGGCGATCGCCGCCAGCGCCACCACCGCGATCCGGGTGAAGAACAGCCCGCCGTGGACGGCGTCGGCGATCCCGGCCGCGAGGATCAGCAGCGAGGCCTCGACCGCGCCGACCAGGCGGTGGAACTTCAGGAAGGAGGCCGCCCGGCGGGCCTTGGCCACCGAGGACGAGCGCGGCACCGCGGCGCTGTCCTCGACCGCCGTCAGGCCGCTGCGGGCCCGGGCCACGTCCACCAGGTCCGTCTCGGACTTGATCAGGATCGCGCCGAGCGCGGCCAGCGTGCCCAGGAACGCCCACTCCCAGTGCGAGCCGCCGCCCTCGCGGTGCAGCAGGTCGGTGGCGCGCAGGCCCAGCCCGGTGAGCAGGGCCGCCTCGGACATGTAGTGGCCGACCCGGTCCAGGTAGACGCCGGTGAGCGAGGTCTGCCGGCGCCAGCGGGCCACCTCGCCGTCCACGCAGTCCAGCAGCAGGTAGACCTGGATCAGCAGGGCCCCCAGGACCGCGCCCGCGATGCCCGGTACGACCAGCGCGACGCCGGCCAGGACGCCGGTGAACATCATCAGGTACGTCAGGCCGTTCGGCGTGATCGCCGTCACGGTGGAGAGCACGCGGGTGATCCGCAGCGAGATCCGCCGCATGTACAGGCGCCCGGCCCAGTGCTCGGCGCTGCGGCGCTGGAGCATGCCCTCCGGGTGGATCACCGCGCGCAGTTCCTCGATCGAGGGCCGGCGGGTCAGGTCCACCGGGGGCTGCTCGGCGCCCGTGGTGGAGGGGTCAGCTGTTGACGGCTTGGACATAGTCGGCGTACGCGTCCCTGATTGCTGAGGGGGAGAGGTCGAGGTGCTCAAGGATGGTGAAGCGCCCCGGGCGGGTGTTCGGAGCGTAGTGCACCGCATCGGTGAACTCCGCCTCGGTGAAACCGATCTGAGCTGCGGTCACCGGCAGTCCATGGCTCGCCAGGCGCTCCACGATCAGACCGGTCAGCTCGCGCTCGCCCCGCAGGAAGCTGGCGAACGCGGCGCCGAGGCCGACCTGTTCGCCGTGCTGGGCGGAACGCTTGGGGTACAGCACGTCCAGAGCATGCGAGATCTCGTGGCAGGCACCCGAGGAAGGCCGGGTGCTGCCCGCGATGTTCATCGCGATGCCGGACAGTACCAGGGCTTCCGCGAGGGCCGTGAGGAGGTCCTGATCCTGAGTGTTACCTGGGTGCCGCAGCAGGTTCTCGCCGGCCGAGCGGGCCATCGCCACGGCCAGTCCGTCCACCGGCTCGCCGGTGACCGCGTGCGACAACTCCCAGTCCGCGCAGGCGGAGATGTTGGAGACCACGTCGCCGATGCCGGCTGCCACGAAGCGCGGCGGGGCCTGCCGGATCACGTCCAGGTCGACGATGATGCCGATCGGGCTGGGCACCCCGTAGGAGCCGCGGCCGGCGTCGTTGTCGAGCGTGGAGACCGGCGAACAGATGCCGTCGTGGGCCAGGTTGGTGGCGACCGCGACCAGCGGCAGGCCGACCCGGGCGGCGGCGTACTTGGCGGCGTCGATGATCTTGCCACCGCCGAGGCCGACCATCGCGTCGTAGTGCCCGCCGCGCACCGACTCGGCCAGGCGCACCGCGCTGTCCAGGCTGCCGTCGTCGACGTTGTACCAGTCGGCGCCGGGCAGGGCCGGCTCCAGGCGCCGGCGCATCGCCGCGCCAGAGCCGTTGCTGATCGCCACCGCGATCCGGCCCGAGGCGGACAGCCGCTGGTCGGCGAGGATGCCGCCGAGCGCGTCCAGCGCGCCCGGGCGGACCTCGACGAACAGCGGCGACGGAACCAGCCGGGTCAGTACTGGCACGCGATCTCCCGCGCCTTCGCCAGGTCGTCGTGGTTGTCGACCTCGACCCAGGAGACCTCGCCGATCGGCTGCACGTCGATCCGCAGGCCGCGGTTGACCATCTCCTGGTAGCCGTCCTCGTAGTACAGCTGCGGGTCGCGCTCGTAGGTGGCGCGCAGCGCGTCGGTCAGGTCGGCGGCGGCGGCGGGGTTGATCACGGTGACGCCGATGTACTCGCCGGTGGCCTCGGTGGGGTCCATCAGCTTGGTGATGCGGCGCATGCCGGCGGCCGGGTCGACGACGACCTTCATCTCCTCGTCGGCGAGCTTCTTCACCGTGTCGAGGGCCAGCAGGATGCCGGGGGCGGTGCCGGCCTCGACGAGGCGCTGGTTGCCCTCCAGCATGGTGCGCTGCACGGACGACGGGTGCACGGTGTCGCCGTTGGCCAGCAGCAGGCCCTCGGCGAAGAGCTCGCGGGCGCACCAGAGCGAGTACGCGTTGTTCCACTCCTCGGCCTTGTCGTTCTCGACCAGGTGGAGCTTGACGCCGTACTTGCTCTCCAGGGCGTCCTTGCGGTCGTACACCGCTTCCTTGCGGTAGCCGACGACGATCGCGGCCTCGCGGATACCGACCTCGGCGAAGTTGCCGAGGGTGAGGTCCAGCACGGTCCGCTCCCCGTCGACCGGCACCAGCGCCTTGGGCAGGGTGTCGGTGTACGGGCGCAGCCGGCGGCCGGCGCCGGCTGCCAGAACGAGGCCGATCATGCGGGGTCTCCTGATCCGTCGTGCGGTGCGCGGGGCGGTGCGCGCGGGGTGCCGGGGCACCGGCTTTCCGTCCGGCCGGGCCGCGAATCGGCGCGCCGGTGCCGCCGCGAGTGCGGGCACCGTGCCGTAAGCGATGGTAGGCGACCCGGGCGGCCGACCCGAACGCGGCCGGGGGCCGCGAGGTGACGGGAGGGTGGCGAAGCGGTGATCGAACGCGGGGTCGAGGCGATGATCGAACGAGGGGGCGAAGCGGTGATCGAACGCGACTCGAACGAATGCCGAACAATTCTGCTATTCCGATGACCCTTCCGGGAGCGACTTGGACCCATCTGTGCCCGGAATCGACCTGCGGACGGTCATGATCCGCCCGGTTGTGCGTGGGACCCGTCCCCACCGCCACCCATACGGCAGACTGGAGCCCGACGCCGGCGCCGGTGCCCCCGCTGCGTCCGCTGCACCCGGTGTACCGGACGTACCCCGATGCTTCCGTTGCTCCCCCCTCCCGAAAGAGGCCCCATGCCCCAGAGCCTGCCGACCAACCCGACACACTTCGACTCCGAGATCGACACCGGTCTCGACGTCGAGACGGACGTGACGGTCGCCCCGGGGGCCTCGACCGGGACCGCCGGCGCCGGTCCCGAGATCCTGCTGGAACTGGTCGACGACGAGGGCGTCACCACCGGCACCGCCGAGAAGCACTGGGCACACCAGCAGCCCGGCCGGCTGCACCGCGCGTTCTCGGTCTTCCTCTTCGACCGCCAGGGGCGGCTGCTGCTCCAGCGGCGGGCACTCGGCAAGTACCACTCCCCCGGCGTCTGGTCGAACACCTGCTGCGGCCACCCGTACCCGGACGAGCCGCCGTTCGTCGCCGCCGCCCGCCGCACCGCCGAGGAGCTCGGCATCGCGCCGGCGCTGCTCTGCGAGGCGGGTACGGTCCGTTACGACCTGCCGGACGAGGCCACCGGGCTGATCGAGCGGGAGTGGAACCACCTGTTCGTCGGGCTGGTGACCGCGCCCGTCGAGCCCAACCCCGACGAGGTGGACGACTACGCCTTCGTGACCGCGCAGGAACTGCGGGAGCTGCGCGCCGAGCGGCCGTTCTCGGTGTGGTTCGAGACGGTCTTCGAGGCGGCGCTGCCGGGGATCCGGGAGATCGCCGGGCGGGACTGGTAGGCGGGCGGGACCGGTCTGCGGGCCCGCGGCGCTCAGTCGTCGGTCTCCGGGGGGACGGGCAGCGAGGCCCAGATGACCTTGCCGCCCTCCCCCGTCCGCTCCACGTCGCACACCCCGCCGGCCTGCAACGTCACGCTCTTCACCAGCAGCAGGCCGCGGCCACCGGTCCGCCCGGTGTCGCTCTCCAGCGCCTTCGGCCGGTACGGGTCACCGTCCTCGACCGACACCCGGACCCAGCCCCGGCGGACCGCCAGCTCGGTCGTCACCTCCGGCGACAGCTTCGCCGCGTGCGTCACCGCGTTGCTCACCAGCTCCGAGACGATCAGCAGCACGTCGTCCACCAGCTCCTGGTAGCGCACCCCGGCCATCCCCTGGGCCAGCAGGCGGTCACGGACCGCGTGCCGGGTCAGCGGCACCGAGGCCTCCTCGGCCGGCACCGGGAAGCGCCACACGCCCTCGACCGGTCCGGCGGGTGCGCGTTCCGGCCCGGTGCGTTCCGGCCCGGTCCGTCTTGGCTCGGCGGGTACGCGCTCCGCTCCGGCGCGTCTCGGCTCGGCCTTCGCCGCCCCGCTGATCTGCTCCACGTCCAGCCGCCCTTCGTCCGCGACCCGGGAGTGTCCGCGACCCGGGAATCAGGCGTTCCGCTCATGGCGCCCTCGATCCACAGAGGCTAGGAGAGGCACCGCCGGGACCGTGGCACCGTCGACAACTTGCCCGTGTCGGACCGCTTCCGGCCGGAACGGACCGCGGCCGCCGCCGGGGTCGACCGTTTCCTTCGCGCTCGCCACCGCTTCGGCCGGGGTTCGCGCACCGTGGCGACCCATCCCAGCCAGCCCGACCACCCCGACCGACCCGGACATCCCCCCACCCGGGGAAACGCAGGTGAGAAGCACTCCAGAACCCTGGTAATGTTCTCTCTGTCGCCGAGGGGGCGAGAAAAACCCCGAAGCACACACCCTGTCCGGGTGGCGGAATGGCAGACGCGCTAGCTTGAGGTGCTAGTGCCCTTTATCGGGCGTGGGGGTTCAAGTCCCCCCTCGGACACAACCGAATTCCCCGTGGGATCCGAAAGGAACCCGCGGGGAATTTCTTTTTCCCGGCGCGCCGTCGCCATCCACGGGTTCTCTCGAGTTCTCGCAGGTCCTCTCGGGTTCTCCGTGCGGACCGGGTGGCCGCTGCGGCGCCCGCGACCCCCGCAACCGCTGTGACCCAGGCGACTTCTGCGGCTGTCGTGACCCGGAAAGCGGACACGAGATGGCAACGATCGGACAGTTTGAGCTTCCCTTGAGGTATTCGCCCGTTTTGGCCCCATAGGCTGTCTCCGTTTGTCCGGAAACCAGCGTAAAAACCACGACACCACCCGATGAAACCCCGAGCGAGAGGACCGATACGTTGAGTGAGCCAGAGTCTCCGACGGCATCACATCAGAACTACCGGCGATCGCTCGGCACCATCAGCCTCACCGCCGTGGGGCTCGGATCGATCATCGGATCCGGGTGGCTGTTCGGCGCCGAGCGCGCCGCCCGGCTGGCCGGCCCCGCGTCGATCCTGGCCTGGGTGATCGGGGCCGCCGTGGCACTGACCATCGCGCTCACCTACAGCGAGCTCGGGTCGATGTTCCCCAAGGCCGGCGGCATGGTCCGGTACGGCCAGTACTCGCACGGCTCGCTGGCCGGCTACCTCGCCGCCTGGGCCAACTGGATCGCCATCGTCTCGGTCATCCCCGGCGAGGCCACCGCCTCCGTCCAGTACATGAGCTCCTGGCACTTCGGCTGGGCACAGGGGCTGTACAACGGCAAGGAACTCACCCTGAGCGGGGTGGCACTGGCCAGCGTGCTGCTGGTCGGCTACTTCATCCTCAACTGGTTCGCCATCACGATGTTCGCCAAGACCAACACGGCGATCACCGTCTTCAAGGTCATCGTCCCGACCCTGACCGCCGGCGCGCTGCTGTTCGCCCACTTCGACACCGCCCACTTCACCGACCACGGCGGCTTCGCGCCGAACGGCTGGAGCGCCGTGTTCACCGCCGTCGCGGTGTCCGGCATCGTCTGGGCCTTCAACGGCTTCCAGTCCCCGCTCAACCTGGCCGGCGAGGCCCGCAACCCCGGCAAGTCGCTGCCCAAGGCCGTCATCGGCTCGATCCTGATCGCCCTGGTGATCTACGTCGCGCTGCAGATCGCCTTCATCGGTGCCATCCCGGCCGCCGACCTGTCGCACGGCTGGAGCAGCCTCGCCTACACCTCGCCGCTCGCCGACCTCGCGATGGTCTGGGGCCTCAACTGGCTCGCCCTGCTGCTGTACGCGGACGCCTTCGTCTCCCCCAGCGGCACCGGCATGATCTACGCCGCCACCACCTCGCGCATGATCCACGGCGTGCAGGAGAACGGCCACCTGCCGAAGATCTTCGGCAAGGTCGACGCCAAGACCGGCATCCCGCGCCCGGCCCTGGTGCTCAACCTGGTGGTCGCCTTCCTGTTCCTCGCGGTCTTCCGCGGCTGGGGCTCGCTGGCCGAGATCGTCTCGGTCGCCACCGTGATCTCGTACGTCACCGGCCCGGTCGCCGTGATGGCCCTGCGCCGCCTCGCGCCGGACCTGCCCCGGCCGGTCCGGCTGCGGGCCATGCCGATCATCGCGCCCGTGGCGATGGTGTTCGGCTCGCTGGTCCTGTACTGGGCCCGCTGGCCGCTCACCGGCAAGGTCATCCTGCTGATGGCCGCCGGTCTACCGATCTGGGCCTGGTACGAGCTGCGCAAGCCGTGGGCCGAGCTGAAGCCGCACCTGAAGGCGGGCGCCTGGATGGTCGCGTACCTGTTCGTGATGGCCGGCGTCTCCTGGGCCGGCAGCACCGACTTCGGCGGCCAGGGCTACCTGCCCGAGGGCTGGGACCTGCTGGTCGTCGCGGCCATCGCGCTGGCCTTCTACTACTGGGGCGTCGCCAGCGCCTGGGCCAACCCGTCCCTGGCCGCCGTCCGGCGCGAGCTGGCCGAGGAGGCCGCGGCCGCCGAGGGCTCCGACGGTTCTGCGGGCTCCGGCCAGGAGCCGCGGGAGGCCTCGCGGGCCTGAGGGAGCGCACAACGCCGAAGGGCCGGTCGAGTTCGTCGACCGGCCCTTCGGCGTTGGCGGGGCGGGACAGGGCGGGGCCGGGTGTCGGGTGACAGTCGGACCCGTCGGCCGTCGGGGGCGGCCGTCAGCCGCGGCGGGCGCGGCGGATGACGGAGGTGACGACCGGGGGCAGCAGGTCGCGGGCGGCGCGCTTGGCGACATTGGCCGGGCGGCGCAGTTCGGCGGCGCGGGCCCGGCGGGCGGCGAGGTCGCGGGCGGCCTCCTCCTGGACCGCCCGGCGGGACTGCGAGGCCTCGTCCCGGGCCGCCTCCGCGGCCAGCCGCCGGTGGTGGCGGGAGGGGCGGAACGCGCCGATCCCGTCCGAATCGCCGGTCATCCGGAGCACCTGCTGCCCGTTCAAGGTCTCGGAGCTGAGGTAACAGCCTGCGGCGAGGTCCACCCGGTCGAGCAGATCACGCTGGAACGGCTCCGGATCCCCCCAGGTGCCGTAGAACTTGCACTCGGTCAACATGATCGGCTTGAGCCCGTGGTTGAAGACCGCGCCCCAGGTCGCGGCGGCCACGCCCGGGGTGTGCTGCGAGCGGTAGTCGTCCAGGACGACGACACCCTGGTCCTGAAGCGCGACCCGGGCCACCTGGAGGTCGCCCACGACGTGCTCGTACAGGTGCGAGGCGTCGATGTGGATGAAGCGGAACGTGCCCGCCGCGATCCGCCCGCCGGCCAGGGCGGAGGTCGGGGCCTGGATTATCTCCGGCAGTTCCTCGTGGAAGGCGAGGTAGTTGACCTCGAAGGCCGAGCGGGTCAGCGACTTCCGGTAGGAGGTGTCCATCTCGGCCGCGTTCTCGTCGTCCGGCGCGTCCGAGTCGAAGAGGTCACAGACGGTGAAGGACTCGCCGGGCTGGAGGTGCTCGCCGATCACGATCGCGCTGCGGCCCAGGTACGCGCCCATCTCCAGCAGGTCGCCGGTGACCCCGGTCTTCTCCTGCCGTCCCATGAACCAGTCGAACGAGTGCCGGTCATGGTCCCAGAACCAGCCCGGAACGTCCTCCAGCACGGCTGGTTCGGCAGGCCGCTGCGACTCGTCCTTCAACGCGGCATCGGTCACGGGATGCTCCTTATGCGGTACGGATGACCTGCGGATTTAAGCCAGACCTCAGCCCGGTGGAAACCCCCGCCCGACCGTGGGACGCGCTGGTCCCGGACCATGTGCACCACTACGAACCACTGGCAACAGTAGTGCTTCACCGCTGAGTTCGCTGCAATCTACAGCGGTGCCCACAGGCGTGAGGAGCTTTTCGCGCAATGATTTTCTCGGACCGTCGTTTCGCTGTCGGAGGGTGAACGCGGAGCCTTCGGGACGGTTCGTCCGGTGTCCCGCGACGGTGGACCACAGTCGGCCGGCCGAGCTGGCCGTGGGACCGGCGGCCGCCCGTGCGGCGCGGCCGGCCGCGCCGCGCGCGGATCGTCAACTGGACGTCCTGCGGCGGGCGGTGGAGCTGACGGCGGTGGCAGAGGCGGTGACGGGGCCGGTGACGGGGCCGGTGACGGGCGGCCGCCCGGTGCCGTGGCCGCGCGAGGCCCTTGAGCGGTCGGACGAGCGGGGCGCGGGCGCGGGGACCGAGCCGTTCGACGAGTACACCGCACGGTTCGCCCCGGGGTAACCCGCCGGCCCACCGGACCGGATTGGCTCTTGCGCGCGGCCGACCGGGCCGCCTTGACTGGCCCTTTGACTAGCGCTGTTGGTCAATCGGCCGACCGGATGAGAGGACACTCGGTGCAGCAGCACGCGGAGTACGGCGACCAGTACATCGACGGCGCCTGGCGGCCCTCCCTGGACGACGCCGGGTCGATCGAGGTGCTGAACCCGGCGACCGAGCAGGTGCTCGCCACCGTGCCGGCCGGCGGGCCGGCCGACGTCGACGCCGCGGTCGCCGCGGCCCGCCGGGCGGCCCGCGGCTGGGCGACGACCGCCCGCGCGGACCGGCTCGCCCTGCTGACCCGGCTGCGGGACAAAATCGCCGCCGCGCAGGAGGAGATCACCGCCACCGTGGTCGCCGAACTCGGCGCCCCGGTCGGCTTCGCCGCCGCCGTGCACGCCGGAGCGCCACTGACTGTGGCGACCTCCTACCTGACGCTGCTCGCCGAGCACCCCTTCGAGGAGCGGATCGGCAACTCGGTGGTGCTCGCCGAGCCCGCCGGGGTGGTCGCGGCGATCACGCCGTGGAACTACCCGCTGCACCAGATCGTCGCCAAGGTCGTCCCGGCCCTGGCGGCCGGCTGCCCGGTGGTCCTCAAGCCCGCCGAGGACACCCCGCTGGTGGCCCGGCTGTTCGCCCGGCTGGTGCACGAAGCGGGCTTCCCCGCAGGCGCGTTCAACCTGGTCACCGGCACGGGCGCGGTGGCGGGTGCGGCACTCGCCGCCCATCCGGGCGTGGACGTGGTCTCGTTCACCGGATCCACCGCCGTCGGCCGGCAGGTCGCCGAGACGGCCGGCCGGGGTCTGAAGCGGGTCGCCCTGGAACTCGGCGGCAAGTCCGCCAACGTGGTGCTGCCGGGCGCGGACCTGACCCGGGCGGTCAACGTCAACATCGCCAACGTGTTCGCCAACTCGGGCCAGACGTGCAGCGCGTGGACCCGCCTGCTGGTGCACCAGGACCAGTACGAGGAGGCCGTCGCGACGGCCGCGAAGGCCGCCGCCAAGTACGCCCCGGGCGATCCGACCGACCCGCAGACCCGGATCGGCCCGCTGGTCAACGCCAAGCAGCTGGCCCGGGTACGCGGTTACGTCGAGGGCGCGCTCGCCGCGGGCGCCCGGCTGGTCGTCGGCGGCGCGGAGCCCGTCCCGGGCCTGCCCACCGGCTTCTACGTCCACCCGACCGTGCTCGCCGACGTCACGGGGGACATGGCGATCGCCCGGGAGGAGGTGTTCGGACCCGTCCTGGTGGTCCTCCCCTACCGGGACGAGGACCACGCCGCCGAACTCGCCAACGACACCGAGTACGGCCTGGCCGGCGGAGTCTGGGCCGCGGACACCGACACCGCCGCCGCCTTCGCCCGCCGCCTCGACACCGGCCAGGTCGACCTCAACGGCGGCCGCTTCAACCCGCTCGCCCCGTTCGGCGGCTACAAGAGCTCCGGCCTCGGCCGCGAACTGGGCCGCCACGGGCTGGAGGAGTTCCTCCAGTACAAGTCGCTGCAGTACTGACCTCGGTACCGAGCGGGGTGCCGGCCTCGGCGCCGGCTCCGGGCCCGCCGCAAGTGGGGCGGCGGGCCCGGGGGTTCGGGCATCGAGGGCGGTTGGACGGGGCCGGTCAGGTGAGGTCGGTCAGGCGGGGCCGGTCAGGTGCGGCCGGTCAGGTGAGGTCGACGCCCGGGTAGAGGGGGAAGGGGGCGAGGAGGTCGGTGGCGCGCTTGGCGACGCCGTCGCGCACGGCGTCGTCGAGGCGGTACTGGGCCTTGGAGGGGGCGCCGCCCGCGGTGGTGGTCGGAGTGGTGGCGCGCAGGACGGTGTCGATCAGGGCGGCGATCTCGTCCATCTCGGCGGTGCCGAGGCCGCGGGTGGTGAGGGCCGGGGTGCCGAGGCGCACGCCCGAGGTGTACCAGGCGCCGTTCGGGTCCTGCGGGACGGAGTTGCGGTTGGTGACGACGCCCGAGTCCAGCAGCGCAGCCTCCGCCTGACGGCCCGTCAGGCCGTAGCCGGAGACGTCGGCGAGGACGAGGTGGTTGTCGGTGCCGCCGGTGACCAGCCGGCCGCCGCGGCGCAGCAGGCCCTCGGCGAGCGCCCGGGCGTTGTCCACGACGGCGTGGGCGTAGGTCTGGAACTCGGGTCGGCGGGCCTCGGCGAAGGCGACCGCCTTGGCGGCCATGACGTGCGAGAGCGGTCCGCCGAGCACCAACGGGCAGCCGCGGTCGACGTGTTCGGCCAGTTCGGTGTCGCACAGCACCATGCCGCCGCGCGGGCCGCGCAGCGACTTGTGGGTGGTCGTGGTGACGATCTGGGCGTGCTGGACGGGGTCGTGGTCGCCGGTCAGCACCTTGCCCGCGACGAGGCCGGCGAAGTGCGCCATGTCGACCATGAGGGTCGCGCCGACCTCGTCCGCGATCTCGCGCATCCGCCGGAAGTCGACCAGTCGAGGGTAGGCGGAGTAGCCGGCGACCAGGATCAGCGGGCGGAACTCCCGGGCGGTCTCGCGCAGCGCGTCGTAGTCGATCAGGCCGGTGGCCGGGTCGGTGCCGTAGCTGCGCTGGTCGAACATCTTGCCCGAGATGTTGGGTCGGAAGCCGTGGGTGAGGTGGCCCCCGGCGTCCAGGGACATGCCGAGCATCCGCTGGTTGCCGAGCGACTGGCGCAGCTGCGCCCAGTCCTGCTCGGTGAGGTCGTTGACGCCCCGGACCTTGGCCCGCTCCAGCGCCGGGCTCTCCACCCGCTGGGAGAGGACGGCCCAGAAGGCGGTGAGGTTGGCGTCGATGCCGGAGTGCGGCTGGACGTAGGCGTGGTCGGCGCCGAACAGGGCGCGGGCGTGCTCGGCGGCGATGGTCTCGACGGTGTCGACATTGCGGCAGCCCGCGTAGAAGCGCCGGCCCGCGGTGCCCTCGGCGTACTTGTCGCTGAGCCAGTTGCCCATGGCGAGCAGGACGGCCGGGGAGGCGTAGTTCTCGCTGGCGATCAGCTTGAGCGAGGCGCGCTGGTCCTCCAGCTCCTGGCCGATGGCGGCGGCGATCCGCGGCTCCACGCCGGCGACCACGTCGAGGGCGCTGCGGAAGGCGGTGTCGGCGGCCGCGCCGGCGGCGGTGTGCGGGGCCTGAGCGGCCTCAACGGCATGAGGGGTGTGCGGGGTGGCCAAGGCGGTCTCCTCGTGGTGCACGGACGAGTACGGACGGCCCAGGCGCTCGGCAACTGTCGTGCGGGTGCACGGAGCCGCTTCCCGATGGTCGGTTCCATCCGTGCGCGCCAGTCGCGGCTCCCCGGGATCGTACCAATGCCCGGGGGGATGTGGCGGAGATCTCAGGATTCGGGACAGCGTGCCCGTTTCATCCCTCGATGTCCGTTCTTCTGCAACGCCGGTATTGCGGCGCAATGACGCCGAATGAAGCCGCAATACGCGCCGAAACAATGCCGGGGAAAACCGCCGGAGGTGATTTGCGGACCTCCCCGCGCATCCGGTCTGATGGCGCTCGAACGGCCGACGGGAAACCCCCGGGGGCCGGTTCGGAAATGCACACCAGCGCACCCTCACCCACAGGGCGGCGGAGAATTCGGGGAGTACGCCTCTCATGGCCGTGGTCGAAACAGCAGCGGGCACCGTCCCCGCACCCGCCGCGCCGAGGCTGCTCGGCCGACTCCTGCGCGACCGGGTCGGCGCCGCCGCCCTCGCCGTCGTCCTGCTCTTCCTGCTGCTCGCCCTCGCCGCCCCGCTGATCGCCGCCCTGTACGGGAAGAACCCGGTCGAGCACTACGGCCAGAACTCCCCCGGCCTGCTCAGCGACAGCGGCCTGCCCGTCCTGCCGAACGGCGGCATCTCGGGCGACTTCTGGTTCGGCCTGGAGCCGGGGCTCGGCCGGGACGTCCTGACCCAGCTGCTCTACGGCATCCGCACCTCGCTGCTGATCGCCTTCGCCTCCGCCGCCGTGACCACCACGCTCGGCGTGCTGGCCGGGGTCGCGGTCGGCTACCTCGGCGGGATCGCCGACCGGCTGTTCGGCTTCCTGGCCAACGTGCTGCTGGCCTTTCCGACCCTGCTCCTGCTCCTCGCGCTGAGCCCCGTCATCCAGTCCCGGCTGGTCGATCCGGGCGCCGCGGAACCGGAGTGGATGCAGTTCCTGGTGCTGATCCTGGTCTTCTCCGCGTTCGGCTGGATTCCGCTCGCGCTTTCCCTGCGGGCCACCGTGCGGTCGCTCCGGGAAAGGGATTTCGTGCAGTCCGCCCGGGCCCAGGGCGCCGGCCGATTCCATGTCGTCGTCCACGAACTGCTGCCGAACGTCCGCTCGCAGCTGCTGGTGCACGCCACCATGGCGGTGCCGACCTTCGTCGCCTCCGAAGCGGTGCTGTCCTTCCTCGGCGTCGGCATCACGGAGCCGATCCCGGACTGGGGGCGGATGATCTCCCGCGGCTCCGAGGTCTTCCAGGCCGATCCGACCTACATGGTCTTCCCCGGTGTCGCCCTGCTGCTCTTCGTGCTCGCCTTCAACCTGCTCGGCGATGCCGTCCGGGACGCGCTGGACCCGCGCGCCGCCCGCTGAGCCCCCGTCCTCCTCCGTCCATCACCCCAAGCCCGCCCCGACCCGCCCCGACTCCCGGGGCAAGGAGAGATTCGCCATGCGCTGGACCAGACCGTCCCTCGCCGTCGTCGCCACCGCCCTGCTGGCGACCGCCTGCTCGGCCGGCGCGGGCACCGGCCCGGCGCCCGCCGGGGCGGCCGCCAAGGAGACGTCCCCGCTGACCGCCGCGCTCGGCGGCGAGAAGGAGAGCGCCGGCCCGGCCCCCGCCGTTGCCGGCGCCCGCGTGGGCGGCACCGTGAACGTGTACAACAGCGTCGAGTTCCGCCACCTCGACCCGCAGAAGGTCTACGCGGGCGCGACGTACAACGCCTCGCTGCTCTGGGGCCGCCAGCTGACGCAGTATCAGGTCGTGGACGGCAAGGCCAAGTTGGTCGGCGACCTGGCGACCGACACCGGCACCTCCGGCGACGGCGGGCGCACCTGGACGTACCGGCTCAAGGACGGCGTGGCCTGGGAGGACGGCAAGCCGATCACCTCCCAGGACGTCAAGTACGGCATCGAGCGCAGCTTCGGCAAGGGCTACGAGGTCGGCCCGCCGTACTGGCCGCAGTGGCTCACCGGCGAGGCCAGCTACGAGGCGGCGCGCGCCAAGTACGCCGGCCCGCAGGACGGCGACCTGGCCGCGATCGAGACGCCCGACGAGCACACCCTCGTCTTCCACTTCCCGCAGCCTCAGGCCGACGTCCCGTACATGGCCGCGCAGTCCTCGTCCTCGCCGGTGCGCCGGGACAAGGACACCGGGACGGACTACGACCGACAGCCGTTCGCCACCGGCCCCTACCGGATCGTCGAGCACGTCCAGAACACCCGCATGGTGCTGGAGCGCAACCCCGCCTGGAAGGCCGAGACCGACCCGATCCGCAGCCAGTACCCGGACAAGTTCGTCTTCACGTTCGGCAAGGAGGCGCTCAACATCAACCAGGAGATCCTGTCCGGGCGCGACGGCGGCGCCAGCGCCACCACCGCCTCCGACGTGCTCTCCCCCGAGCTGTACCAGACCGCCGACACCGACCCGAAGGCCAAGGACCTGGTCGTCTCCGGGCGCCAGGGCGCCTTCGTCACCCAGCTGGTGATCAACAACGAGCGGGTGCCGGACGTCGAGGTCCGCAAGGCCCTGCACCTCGGCTACCCCCGCCAGCAGGCCCGCCAGGTCCAGGGCGGCTCCCGGATCGGCGAACTCGCCAGCACGCTCAGCTCGCCGGCGCTGATCGACTGGGAGAAGTACGACCTCTACCCGGTCAAGCCCGAAGGCGACCCGGAGGCCGCCAAGGCCGCGCTCGCCAAGGCCAAGCAGGCGCCGACCAGCCTGACCTACGGGTACAAGAACACCCCGGACGGACAGCGCACCGCGCAGGTGCTGGTGGACGGCTTCGCCAAGTCGGGCATCACCATCGTGCCCAAGCCGATCGACCCCAAGGCGTTCCTGGACGAGGTGCACCGCGCCGACTCCCCGTACGACCTGTTCGAGGAGACCTCCTCCGTCGACTGGCCGACCCCGTCCACGCTGATCCCGTTCTCCTTCGACGGCCGCGCCGGCAGCGACCTCAACTCCGCGCGCTACCGCAACCCGGCGGTGGACAAGGAGATCGACCGGATCAACCAGATCGGCGAGCCGCGCGCCAAGGCCAAGGAGCTGTACGCGCTGGAGAAGACCGTGATGCAGGACGTCCCGGTGCTGCCGTTCGTCTACGCGAACGTCAACCAGGTGCGCGGCTCCAACGTCGGCGGGGCGTTCATCCACCCCATCTACGGCACGGTCAGCCTGGCGTGGCTGTACCTGAAGTCCTGACCGCCGTACCCGCCCCCGCGCCGGTCGGTGCGGGGGCGGGCCCCTGAAGTCCTGCACTCCCCGTGTGCTCCACGTAGCCCTCGCGCACGCCTCCCCGTCCCGTCGACCCCGGACCGGCCATGCTCTCCTTCGCCCTGCGGCGGACCCTCCAGGCCCTCGCCGTCCTGGTCGCGGTCTCCGCCGCCGCCTTCGCCCTCTTCTACGCCGCGCCCGCCGACCCGGCCCGCGCCGCCTGCGGCCCGCGCTGCGACAGCGGCCAAGTCGCGGCGGTGCGCCAGAGCATGGGCCTGGACCAGCCGCTGCTCACCCAGTACACCGACTACCTCACCGGGGTCGTCGCCGGGCGCGACATCAGCGACGTGGACGGCTCGGTCATCCACTGCGACGCGCCCTGCCTCGGCTACTCCTACCGGCTGCACCAGCCCGTCACCGAGGCCCTGGCCGACCACCTGCCGGTCACCTTCTCACTCACCGCCGGCGCCCTCGCCGTCCTGCTGGTGCTCGGCCTCGGCACCGGGTTCGTCTCCGCGCTGCGGCACGGCGGCCGCACCGACCGGCTGCTCTCCGGCTTCACCCTCGTCGGCGCCAGCGTGCAGATCTACTTCCTCGGATACGTCGCCCAGTGGGCACTGGTCTACTCCACCGGCCTGCTGCCACTGCCCTCCTACACCCCGCCGACCGAGGACCTCGCGGCCTGGGCGGGCGGGCTGCTGCTCCCCTGGCTCGTCCTCGGCTTCGTCAACTCCGCCGTGTTCGCCCGGCTTTCACGCTCCCAGCTGCTGGAGACGATGAACGAGGAGTACGTCCGCACGGCGCGCGGCAAGGGCCTCGGCCGGCTGCGCGCCCACCTCAAGTACACCTCGCGCGGCGCCGCCGGACCGCTGGTGCAACTGCTCGGTCTGGAGGCCGGGGTGCTGCTCGGCGGGGCGGTCATCACCGAGACGGTGTTCGGGCTGAACGGGGTCGGACGGTTCGCCGCCCAGGCGGTGTCCGGGCAGGACCTGCCCGCGGTGGTCGGCGCGGTGCTGCTGGCCGCCTGCTTCGTGGTGCTGTTCGTCGCGCTGGCCGACCTGGTGGTGGCCTGGCTCGACCCGCGAATCCGCCTGAGCTGACTGGAGCCGTTCGATGACGTCCACTGTTGAATCCGTGTCCGGGGGCGTGTCCGGAGCCGCGCCCGGAGCCGTGTCGGAGGCCGCTCCTGGGCCTGGTGCCGCGCCCTCCGCAGAGCCCGTGCTGAGCGTTCGCGATCTGACCGTCACCTTCGCCGACCCGCGCGGCGGGGCGCCCGTGACCGCCGTCCGGGGGCTCTCCTTCGACCTCGCCGCCGGTGAAGTCCTCGGCCTGGTCGGCGAGTCGGGCTCCGGCAAGTCGGCCACCGGCCTCGCCGTCCTCGGCCTGCACGACCCGCGCACCACCACCGTCACCGGCTCGATCCGGCTGGGCGGGCAGGAGTTGGTGGGCGCGACGGAGTCCACGCTGCGCCCGGTCCGGGGCGGCCGGGCCGCGCTGGTCTTCCAGGACGCGCTCACCTCGCTCAGCCCCTTCCACGGCGTCGGCGCCCAACTCGCCGAGATGTACCGGCTGCACCACCCCGGCGCCGGCCGCGCCGAGGCCCGCCGACGGGCCGCCGCGATGCTCGACCGGGTCGGCATCCCGGCCGCCCGGGTGCGCGACTTCCCGCACCAGTTCTCCGGCGGGATGCGCCAGCGGGTGATGATCGCCATGGCACTGATGAACGACCCGAAGGTGCTGATCGCCGACGAGCCCACCACCGCCCTGGACTCCCGGGTGCAGCGGCAAGTCCTCGACCTGCTCGGCGAGTTGCAGCGCGAGCACGGCACGGCGGTGCTGCTGGTCAGTCACGACCTCGGCGTGGTCGCCGGGACGACGGACCGCACGCTCGTGCTGCGCGGCGGCGTCGAGGTCGAGTCCGCGCCGACCGCCGAGCTGCTGGCCGCGCCGCGCGAACCGTACACCCGCGCACTGGTCGGGGCGGCGCTCACCCTCGACTCCGTACCCGGCTCGCCGTTGCCGACAGTTGACGATCCGTCACCCATCGCCGAATTCGCGCCCCGGACGGTCGGGCACCCCGAGCGCTGGCTCGTCGAGGTGGCGGACCTCGCCGTCCACTTCCCCGGGCGGCGCCGCCTTCCCAGCCTGCGCGCCGAGCCCGTCCGGGCGGTGGAGGGCGTAGGACTGCGGATCGCCCCCGGCGAGACGCTCGGACTGGTCGGCGAGTCCGGCTCCGGCAAGTCCACCACCGCCCGCGTCCTGGCCGGCCTCCAACAGCCCACCTCGGGAACGGTCCTGTACGACGGCCAGGACGTCACCCGCCCAAGCCGGGAGCTGCGGCGCCGGCTCAGCCGGGAGATCCAGCTGGTCTTCCAGGACCCGTACGCCTCCCTCAACCCGCGCCGCACCGTCGCCCAGACCCTCGACACCCCGCTGCGCCTGCACACCTCACTCGACGCGGCGCAGCGGCGGGAGCGCTCGGCCGAACTGCTGGACCAGGTCGGGCTGCCCGCCGCCCACCTGGACCGCTACCCGCACGAGTTCTCCGGCGGACAGCGCCAGCGGATCGGCATCGCTCGGGCCCTCGCCCCGCAGCCGCGCCTGATCATCGCGGACGAACCGGTGTCGGCCCTCGACGTCTCGGTCCAGGCGCAGGTGCTCAACCTGCTGATGGAGCTGCGCGAACGCCTCGGCGTCGCCTTCCTGTTCGTCTCGCACGACCTCGCCGTGGTGCGGCACTTCTGCGACCGGGTGGCCGTGATGCACCGGGGCCGGCTGGTCGAGTCCACCGACCGCGACCGCCTGTTCAGCGCGCCGCACACCGAGTACACCCGGGAGCTGCTGGCGGCGGTGCACTAGCGCGGGGACCGGTCCTCGCGGGGGTCGGTGGCCTCGCGGGGGTCGGTGGGGAGGAGTGCGTAGAGGTGCATGTCCCGGCGCTCGTCGTCGTACCCGGCGGAGGCGGCCGGGACGGTGGTGACCAGCGGGATGTACGGGTCGGTGCCCGCCTCCCGGACCACGGCGAGGTCGGTGAGGCGCCAGGGGCGAAGGGTGAAGGGGCCCGCGTAAAGCGTTGGCACGGTCAGGGGCGGTCGGTCCATGATCGAAGCCTGTCATGTGCGATCAAGGAGTCCCAGCGAATATGTCCGCCAGCGATCAATCCGACCCCGTAGGAGACCGCGCAGCCGTCGACCAGGAGCTCGTCGAGGCCGCCCGGGCGGTGGCCCAGCGCTTCTCCCGGGGCGACAACCACACCGTCGCGGCCGCCGGACGCAACGCCGACGGGCGGATCGTCACGGCCTTGAACGCCTACCACTTCACCGGCGGCCCGTGCGCGGAGCTCGTCCTCATCGGCGCGGCCGCCGGCCAGGGCGCGTACGACCTCACCACGGTCGTCGCGGTCGGCGACCGGGGCCGGGGCGTCGTGCCGCCGTGCGGCCGCTGCCGGCAGGTGCTGCTCGACTACTTCCCGACGGTCGAGATCATCGTCAAGCGGGGAACGGAACTGCTCGCCCTGCCCGTCCTCGACCTGCTCCCCGAGGCGTACGTCTGGGCCGAGCACCAGGACGGCTAGCAACCTCGCCTTCGAGTCGCGCTCGTGTGGCCGTTCACCCGTCGTTCGGCTGCGCGAGCGCGACTCCAGGCACTAGCGTGCTGGCGACGTGTCGTAGTGATCGCCAACCGAGGGGGCACATTGTCGGACGACCTGCTCACAGCAAAGATCAACCACGGGTTCGACCACCTCGACGCCGACGGCGACGGACTCCTCACCGAACGGGACCACGTCCTCATGGGCATCGCCGTCGCCCGCTCGCTCGGCCATCAGGAGGGCTCCGAGGCCGAGGCCGTCATCGTCCGCGCCTACCTGACGGTCTGGCACGACCTGCACCTGGCCCACCTGCCCGCCGGCACCGAGGCGATCACCCGCGAACAGTTCGTCCGCTCGACCGGCGCCCTCTCCGACGACCCCGAGGCCGCGCGGACCAGCTTCGGCGCACTCGCCGACGCCTTCCTCGCCGTCGCCGACACCGACCGCAGCGGAACGGTCGACGCCGGCGAGTTCTTCGTCTTCCAGCGCGGCCACTTCGCCGGCCTCTCCCGCGACGACGCCGACGAGGCCTTCCGCCACCTCGACCGCGACGGCGACGGCACCCTCTCCGCAGCCGAGTTCACCAGCGCGATCATCGAGTTCTGGACCAGCCGCGACCCCGACGCCCCCGGCAACTGGTGGACGGGCAGGCCCCCGCACACCCTCTGACACCCCCTCCGGCACAGCCGCCCCCTCGCCCGCCGAAACGCGAGGCCGGCAGAGTCAGGTCGCGGGGACGATTCGCTCGACGACGGTGTCGAGCAGGGCGGGCAGGGTGTCGGTGCCCAACACCTCGGGCAGGGTGAGGTGTTCGACGATCAGGCCGGTCATCGCGAGGTAGAGGACGAGGACGGTCTCGCGGTCGCCGGGCAGTCCTCCGTCGAGGTGGTAGGCGACGTTGGCCTCCAGTTGCTCGCGGATGGTGCCGGTGAGCTGGGCCCGCAGGCCGGGGCGGCGGGTCGCCTCCAGGCGCAGTTCGAGCATCGCGAGGTAGCCGGCCCGGTCGGCGGAGATGCGGCGGATCAGGTCGCGCATCAGGGCGGCGACCAGAGCGCGGTCACGCGGCGCCCGCAGCAGGTCGGCGATGACGGCCGGATCCGGGGTGAGCCGGTGGTGGATGTGCCGGGCGGTCTGGTGGAGCAGGTGGTCGCGGTTGGCGAAGTAGTTGGAGGCCGTGCCGTTGGGGACGCCGGCCTGCACGTCGACCGCGCGGAAGGTGAGGCCGCGGGCGCCCTCGCGGGCGAGGACCTCGATGGCGGCGTCGGCGAGGGCGGTGCGGCGGGCGGGGTTCTGGACCATGGGTCGATTCTCTCTCGCGGGGTTTTCGGGGGCCGGGGCGCCCGGGTCCGAAAACACCTCGGCAACCACTACGACTGGAGTACTATAGTCGGAGTGGTTAGGCGGCGGGCCGCACGGCCCGCGCCGCTTCCCGACCCCAAAGGACCTGCATGCGCAAGCTCACCTACTTCATCGGCACCACCATCGACGGCTTCATCGCCGGCCCGGACGACAGCTTCGACTTCTTCGCGCCGTTCCTCACCGAGGACTACACCTCGACGCTCTTCGCCGAGTACCCGGAGACCATCCCCACCCCCGGCCGCGCGGCGTTCGGCATCGCGGAGGCACCCAACAAGCGCTTCGACACCGTCGTCATGGGCCGCGGCACCTACGCACCGGGGCTGGCCGTGGGCCTCACCAGCCCCTACGCCCACCTGCGGCAGATCGTGGTCTCCCGCACCCTCGGCACCAGCCCGGACCCGGCGGTGGAGGTCACTGCGGAGGACCCGGTGGCCCTCGTCCGCCGGCTGAAGCAGCAGGACGGGCTCGGCATCTGGCTCTGCGGCGGCGCCGACCTGGCCGGCCAGCTGCTGCCCGAGATCGACGAGTTGATCATCAAGCAGTACCCGGTGGTGGTCGGATCGGGCATCCCGCTGTTCCGCGCGGAGTTCGGGCCCCGCGCCTTCACGCTCACCGACAGCCGTGTCTTCGAGCGCGGCAACGTCGTCCTGACCTACGCACGGACCGCCCCGGACGCCGCCTGACACCCACCGTCCGGCGGACGCGCGGGGCACGGGGCGCGGGGCACGGGACGCACGAGGCAAGAGGCGCTATCGCGGCGCGGGCGCGAGGACGTACCGTGGGCGCTCCCCCAGCCGAGAGGTCGAACCCGTGTCCGAGGAGGCCCTGCCGTTCTTCGTCTACGGCACCCTGCGCAGCGGCGGCCGCAACCACGCCGCCCACCTGGCCGGCCGCTGCGCCGACATCCGCCCGGCCGTGCTGGACGGCGCCACACTGCACGACGGCCCCGGGTACCCGTACGCGGTGCCGGACGCGACGCCCGGGCGCCGGATCGTGGGCGAGCTGATCACCGTACGGCCCGGCGCGTACGCCGGAGCGCTCGCGGCGCTGGACCGGCTGGAGGACTGCCGGGCGGACGGGACGGGCCTGTACGTACGGCGGCGGCTGCCGGTGCGGACGGCGGCGGGCGAGCTGCGGGAGGCCTGGGTGTACTTCGCCGGGCCCGTCGTCGAGAGCCGGCTACGGGAACGGCCCGAGGTGATCGACTCGGGGGACTGGGCGGACCGGTAGCGGGGGACGGGCGGGAGACGGGCGGCCGGATACCGCCAGGTAGGCTGCCCCGATAGTTATTTTTTCTACTCACGGCGCCCGCCGAACGACAGGAGCCACCCGGTGCCCGAGCTGCCACCCCCGATCACCGTCGTCGGGATCGGGGCCGACGGCTGGCCCGGCCTCTCCACCGCCGGCCGGGCCGCCCTGCGGGCAGCCGAGGTGGTCGTCGGCGGCCCCCGGCAGCTGGACCTCCTCCCCCGCGACGAGGTCGCCGCCGAGCGCGTCCCGTGGCCGTCCCCGCTGCGCCCGGCCGTCCCCGGGCTGTTCGCCGCGCACGCGGACCGCCGGGTCGCCGTCCTGGCCAGCGGCGACCCGATGTTCTACGGCATCGGCCGCACCCTCGCCGAGACGGTCGGCGCCGGGCGGCTGCGCGTCCTGCCGCACCCCTCCTCCGTCTCCCACGCCTGCGCCCGACTCGGCTGGCCGCTGGAGTCCACCGAGGTGGTCAGCCTGGTCGGCCGCCCGCTGGACACCCTCGCCCTGGCCCTGAACCCCGGCCGCCGCCTGCTCGTGCTGAGCGCCGACGCCGCGACCCCGGCCGCCGTCGCCGGGCTGCTCACCACACGCGGCTACGGCGCCGCCCGTCTGCGGGTGCTCGAACAGCTCGGCGGCCCGGCCGAACGCCGGCTCGACGGCACCGCCGACGGCTGGCCGCACCCACCCGGCGACCCGCTGAACGTCATCGCGGTCGACCTCGGCGACGGCCCCCGCAACTCGCTCGTCCCCGGCCTGCCCGACGCCGCCTACGAGAGCGACGGCCAGCTCACCAAGCGGCACGTGCGCGCCGCCACCCTCGCCGCCCTCGCCCCCTCCCCCGGCGAGCTGCTCTGGGACGTCGGCGGCGGCTCCGGCTCGATCGCCGTCGAGTGGCTGCGCGCGCACCGCGACTGCCAGGCCGTCAGCATCGAACGCGACCCGGTACGCGCCGAACGGATCGCCCGCAACGCCGCCGCCCTGGGCGTGCCACGACTGCGCGTGGTGACCGGCCCGGCCCCCGCCGCGCTCGCCGAACTCCCCGCCCCCGACGCGGTGTTCATCGGCGGCGGCCTCACCGCGACCGGCCTGCTGGACAGTTGCTGGGCCGCCCTGCGGCCGGGCGGCCGGCTGGTCGCCAACACCGTGACGCTGGAATCCGAGGCGCTGCTCACCGAGTGGTACCGGCGCCACGGCGGGGAGCTCGTCAAGCTCGCCGTCGCGCACGCCGTCCCGGTGGGCGGCTTCACCGGGTGGCGGCAGGCCATGCCGGTCACCCAGTGGTCCGCCGTCAAGCCCAACACCCCTCAGGAGAACGCGTCGTGACCGTCTACTTCATCGGAGCCGGCCCCGGCGCCGCCGACCTGATCACCCTGCGCGGCCAGCGCCTCCTGGCCCGCGCCGAGGTCTGCCTCTACGCCGGCAGCCTGGTACCGCGCGAGCTCCTCGACGAATGCCCGCCCGGCGCCCGCCTCGTCGACACCGCGCAGCTCAACCTGGACCAGATCATCGCCGAGCTGGTCCGCGCGCACCAGGCCGGACAGGACGTGGCCCGGCTGCACTCCGGCGACCCGTCCGTCTTCTCCGCCGTCGCCGAGCAGATGCGCCGCCTCGACGCGGCCGGCGTGCCGTACGAGATCGTCCCCGGCGTGCCCGCCTTCGCCGCCGCCGCGGCCGCGCTCAAGCGGGAGTTGACCGTCCCGACCGTCGGCCAGACCGTCATCCTCACCCGGATCGCCAAGCGCGCCACCCCGATGCCCGAGGGCGAGGACCTGGCCACCCTCGGCCGCAGCGGCGCCCTGCTGGTGCTGCACCTGGCCGCCGGCTACGTGGACGACGTCGTCGAGCAACTGCTCCCGCACTACGGCGCCGACTGCCCGGCCGCCGTCGTCGCGATGGCCAGCCGGCCGGACGAGCTGGTGCTGCGCGGCACCCTCGCCGACATCGCCGAACAGGTCAAGGCCTCGGGCGTGGTCCGCACCGCCGTCATCCTGGTCGGCCGGACCCTGGCCGCCGAGCAGTTCCGCGACAGCCACCTCTACTCGGCGGAGCGCGAACGCCCGCACGAGCCCTGCGGGGCGTGAACCCCATGACCCGGCACGTCCTGATCCTCGGCGGGACGACGGAGGGGCGGGCGCTGGCCGCCGCACTCGTCGAGCTGCCGTCCCTGCGGGTCACCAGTTCGCTGGCCGGCCGGGTCGCCCAACCCCGGCTGCCCGCAGGGGAGGTGAGGATCGGCGGCTTCGGCGGCCCGGACGGGCTGGCCGACTGGCTGCGCGGCGAACGGGTCGACGCGGTCATCGACGCCACCCACCCGTTCGCCGCCGGGATGTCCCGCAACGCCGCCCTCGCGGCGGCCGCCGCCGACGTGCCGCTGCTGGCGCTGCGGCGGCCCGGCTGGGCGCCCGTCCCCGGGGACCGATGGCACCACGCACCCTCGCTCGCCGCGGCCGCCGAACTCCTGCCCGGCCTCGGACGGCGGGTCTTCCTCACCACCGGGCGACAGGGCATCGCCGCCTTCGCCCACCTCGACCACCTGCATTTCCTCGCCCGCTCGGTCGACCCGCCCGAGCCGCCGCTGCCGTCCACGCTCGAAGTCCTGCTGGACCGGGGGCCGTTCACGCTCGACGGCGAACGGGCGCTGCTGCGCGAGCACCGGATCGACGTCGTGGTCACCAAGGACAGCGGCGGCGCCGCGACCGCGCCCAAACTCACCGCCGCGCGCGAACTCGGGCTCCCGGTGGTCGTCGTGGAACGCCCGCCGCTGCCCGACGGCGTACCGGCGGCCCCGGACGTACCGGGCGCGGTGCGGTGGTTGCAGCACCTGCGCTAGGACGGCCGGTCGGGTCGGTTCGGGTCGGGTCGGGTCGGGTCGGGTCGGCCGAATGTCGACGCCGACACCGCCGACCCGGAGGAGGCCTTCGCGGCCTGGCGCCGCGAGTGCGACCATGCCCGTCAACTCGTCGCCGCCGCCGAGTCGCTGGACGTCCTGGGGCACTACGGCGAGGAGGTGCGACTAGGGGCTCTCTTTCGGATCACGTCGGATCAGCGCGCGGCGTCGGAGTGCGTGCATCGCAAGGCGGAGGAGGGAGTCCATGCGGAGTATCGG